>NZ_JAPJDM010000001.1:0-239346 GCF_026242095.1 Streptomyces sp. NEAU-W12 | reverse complement strand
TGGCCCCCCCCCCGCCCCCGGGGGGGGTTTGTTCCCCGGTCCGCGGGGGGGGGCCCCCCCCCCGCCCCCCCCCCCTCCGCATTACCGGCCCCCGTCAGAGGGGGCGCAATGCCGGTTCCTTCTGGACAGCGCCAAGCAGGCGGTCCAACGCCATCTCGACGTCGTCCTTCCATGAGAGCGTCGTCCGCAGTTCCAGCCTGAGCCGGGGATACGTGGGGTGCTGACGGACCGTCTTGAATCCCACTGCCAGGAGATGGTCAGCGGGCAGCACACAGGCCGGCGCCTTCCAACGCGCGTCACCGAAGGCTTCGATCGCTTTGAACCCACGACGCAACAAGTCCTTCGCCACCGTCTGCACCATCACCCTGCCCAGTCCTTGGCCCTGATAGCCCGGCACGATGAACGCGGTCATCAACTGCACCGCATCGGGTGACACAGGGCTCGTGGGAAAGGCCGTGGCGCGCGGCACATAGGCGGGCGGGGCATAAAGAACGAAACCCGCGGGGACGTCATCCACATAGACGACTCTTCCGCACGATCCCCAGTCCAGCAGGACAGCGGAGATCCACGACTCCTTCTCGACCACCGACGTGCCCGCCTTTACCGCTGCCTCACCACTGACGGGGTCGAGCTCCCAGAAGACACACGAGCGACAGGTCTGCGGAAGGTCCTGAAGGTTGTCCAGCGTGAGCGGTACGAGCCGACGCCCCATGAAGCCTGTGCCTCGCTTCCTTCGTCTGCCGCCTCGCGGACGGTTTTCAGAGCGTGCCGCTCTTTGAGCAGGCTGCCGACGAACCCACCGAAGACGGCAACCGCCAGCCCTGTTCTCACCAGTCCAGTGCGGCTCATCATTCGCATGGCCCCTGCCTTGCGCTCAGAGATTCAGAGGTACGCCGGTGGATCGTCCCGTATGTGAATGCATCGTATCCATGAAGCGATTCCGTCGATACCGGCAAAAAGCAAAGGGCGGATCATGATCCGGCGCGTACCGGATATGATCCGCCTCTGGTCGGCTGTTCGACCGACCGAGCCGATGTCTCAGGAATCGCCCTCTGCGGCGTCGTCGTCCACGAGGCTCTTCTGCAGAACCGGCCCCTCCTCGGGAGCAAGCGTGCCGAGGATGCGCTCGAGATCCTCCATGGAGGCGAACTCGACGGTGATCTTTCCCTTCTTCTGCCCCAGGTCGACCTTCACTCGCGTCTCGAAGCGATCCGAGAGACGCGTGGCCAGATCTGACAGCGCCGGTGACACCAGGGCGCCCGCCCTCGGCCCCTTGGAGCGCGGTGCCTTCTGCGGGCCTGCCCCCATCAGGGTGACGATCTCCTCCACAGCCCGTACCGAGAGCCCTTCGGCCACGATCCGATGGGCCAGCCTGTCCTGTTCCTCGGAGTCCTCGACGGACAGCAGGGCCCGCGCATGTCCGGCGGAGAGGACGCCGGCAGCCACCCTGCTCTGGACCCTCGGCGAGAGCTTCAGCAGACGCAGGGTGTTGGACACCTGGGGGCGGGAGCGCCCGATACGGTCCGCCAGCTGGTCGTGGGTGCAGTTGAAGTCCTTGAGCAACTGGTCGTAGGCGGCTGCCTCTTCCAGCGGGTTCAACTGGGCCCGGTGCAGGTTCTCCAGAAGGGCGTCCAGAAGGAGCTTCTCGTCCTCCGTGGCCCGGACGATCGCCGGAATGACCTCGAGCCCCGCCAGGCGACAGGCCCGCCAACGGCGCTCACCCATGATGAGCTCGTAGTGCGTCGGCCCGACCTGCCGTACGACAACGGGCTGGAGGAGGCCGACCTCCTTGATGGACGTGACGAGCTCTGCCAGCGCGTCCTCGTCGAAGACCGCACGGGGCTGACGCGGGTTCGGCTTGATGGAATCGAGGGGGATCTCAGCGAAGTGTGCACCCAGGGGAGGCAGGGGAGTCTCCGCTGCGCCCTGGGGCGAGGGCTCCTTTGTTTCACGTGGAACAGAGGGCAGATCGGCCAGTTTCGCAGCGGCCACCCCGCGCTCGTTCGACACCACCGGCGAGCCGGTGGGAGGCATGGAAGCCGCGCCTCCCGCTATGGCCGGGGGGGCCAGCTTCTCTGTTGGGGCAGCAGGGATCAGCGCGCCGAGACCACGACCCAGCCCTCTCCGTCGCTCACTCACTGGACGCCCTCCACCATGCTCGGATCGTTCTGCTGTGCGCCGATGTGCGCGTTCGCTGCGTCATAGCTGACGCCTACGCCCCTCAATGCGATCTCTCGTGCCGCCTCGAGGTAGGAGAGGGCACCGCTCGATCCAGGATCGTAAGTCAGTACCGTCTGCCCATAACTCGGCGCCTCCGAGATGCGTACGGAGCGAGGAATGCTCGTCCGTAGCACCTCTTCACCGAAATGGCTGCGTACCTCGTCCGCGACCTGGGACGCGAGGCGCGTCCGGCCGTCGTACATGGTGAGCAGGATCGTCGATACATGCAGGGAGGGGTTGAGGTGCCCCCGTACCAGATCGACATTGCGGAGCAGCTGCCCCAGGCCTTCCAGCGCGTAATACTCGCACTGAATCGGGATCAGGACCTCCTGACCTGCCACCATCGCATTGACTGTCAGCAGGCCGAGCGACGGAGGGCAGTCGATGAGGACGTAGTCCAGAGGTTGCTCGTAGGCCTGGATCGCACGCTGCAGCCGGCTCTCCCGTGCCACCAGGGACACCAGCTCGATCTCCGCACCGGCAAGATCGATCGTGGCGGGGGCACAGAAAAGACCCTCCACATCAGGGACCGGCTGGACCACTTCTGCCAGCGGCCTGCTCTCGACCAACACGTCGTAGATGGAGGGAACCTCGGCGTGGTGATCGATACCCAAGGCCGTGGATGCGTTGCCCTGAGGGTCGAGGTCGATCACCAGGACCCGAGCCCCATGGAGCGCGAGCGACGCGGCAAGGTTGACGGTCGTCGTCGTCTTGCCGACGCCACCCTTCTGGTTGGCGACCACCATGAGGCGTGTCTGTTCAGGCCGCGGCAGGCCCTCGCCCGCGCGGCCCAGTGCGTCCACCGCCAGCTGGGCAGCACGCCCGATGGGAGCGTCGTCCATCGGAGGCGGTGTTTCACGTGAAACATCCGCCTCCATCGATTCGGTACGGGGACCGGGGACCGGGTCGGTCATCGGCCCCGCGATGTTGGCGTCGGACCGCAAGGATTCACTCTCCTCGACTTCAGGCTCGCAATGAACAGAGCCTCCCATGTCTTCGGGGTCGTGAACCAGTGAGGCTTTACGTTCTGTGGAGAAACCCACCTCTGTGGACAACTCCGCGCCCCCCAAGGGGGATGAACTCTCTTCGGGAACAGGACCCTCTCCGAGTGAACCGAGAGGCTTACGGTCGCGGGGTTCGGCCGCGGCTCGACCGCGACTGATGATGCCGTGCAGCAGGGAGCGACGTTTCACGTGAAACACGATGCACAGCAGCCGGGGCCGCGCTGCCGCGACACTCCGGCACGCAGAGGTTCGGCAGCTTGTGTGGAGTACGTCTGACCTCTCAGAGCGTATGCCTGACAGTCAGCCGTCCCGCCACAGGGCGTGCGTACCCATTATCCGCGCCGGCGCCGCACACGTCCCGTGCGGGCCGCCTTCGCACGTTTCGCCGCGAAGCGCACACCTCCAGGGCTTTCCCCGACCTCGACGCGCACGACCGTGGACATCGGATCCACCACGCCCTCACCCACATGCACAACCGATGTGGCCACTGCGCCGAGTTTGTTCAGAGCAGCGGTCGCGCTCTTCAGCTCCTCCTCGGCAGCATCACCCTTGAGTGCGAGCATCTCTCCGTAGGGTCGCAGCAGGGGGATGCCCCACGTGGCGAGACGGTCGAGTGGAGCCACAGCCCGCGCGGTCACCACATGCACCGGAGGCAGCGTTCCCATGACCTCCTCGGCTCGCCCACGGACGACCGTCACATGGTCCAGACCCAGCAGCTCCACGACTTCGGTCAGGAAGGTGGTACGCCGCAGCAGCGGTTCCAAAAGCGTGATCTTGAGATCCTCCCGGACCAGAGCCAAAGGAATGCCGGGCAGGCCGGCACCTGAGCCGACATCACACACCGTCACGCCCTCGGAGACGACCTCCGAGAGCACCGCACAGTTCAGCAGATGCCGCTCCCACAGCCGGGGCACCTCCCGCGGACCGATCAGACCACGCTGCACGCCCGCCTCAGCAAGCAGCTCCGCGTAACGCACCGCGTCCGCGAAGCGATCGCCAAACACTTCACGAGCCTGTTCGGGAGCGGGGGGGAGCTCTGCTGCCTCCGTCACGGTGCACCGTCCTTCCGTATGGTGCCGACGCACGGGCCGACACCACAGAACTATCAGGCTGACAAAATTCGGCCCCGTCTGCGCAACAGACGGGGCCGGTGGAACGTGGAACCGTTCAGGCGGGAAGCACGACAACGAAGCGCTGCGGCTCCTCGCCCTCGGACTCACTGCTCAGGCCGGCGGCCTTGACCGCGTCGTGCACGACCTTGCGCTCGAACGGCGTCATCGGGTCGAGCTTCACGGGCTCACCGCTGCTTCTGGCCTCGGCGGCCGCCTTCGCGCCGAGCTCGGACAGCTCGGCCCGCTTCTTGGCACGGTATTCCGCGATGTCGAGCATCAGCCGACTGCGGTCACCGGTCTCACGGTGCACGGCCAGGCGCGTGAGCTCCTGGAGCGCTTCGAGTACCTCGCCGTCACGACCGACCAGCTTCTGCAGGTCACGGCCGGACGAGTCACTGATGATCGAGACAGAGGCACGGTCGGCCTCGACGTCCATGTCGATGTCACCGTCGAGGTCGGCGATGTCGAGCAGACCCTCGAGGTAGTCCGCTGCGATCTCGCCCTCCTGCTCCAAGCGGGTCAGGGTATCTACGCCCTCGGCAGCGGCGGAGGTGGTGCCTTCCGTCACGGGATGGACTCCTTCTTACTTCTTGGACGGGGACTTGGGCCGCTGCGGGCCCTTGCGCTGTCCGGACTGGGCCTTGCTGCGGGTGCTTCCGCCGGGCTTCGCGTTGCCCTTCTTGGCAGGGGCGGCGGGCTTGACGTCGTCCTGGGGTTCCTCGGCCTTGGTCAGCGAGAGGGACTCACCGGCTGCCTTCGCCGCACCGCCCTGGCGCTGGGACTTGCTCTGCCGCTTGGGCTGCTGCCGCTTCGCGGCCTGGACCGCGGTCGGGGCACCGTCCTCCGCCTGGGCGGCGGCCGTGGCGTCGCTCTTGATCACCGCGCCGTCGGTCTGGGCCGCGAGACCCGCCTTGTTCAGCCCGTTGATGAACTTGCGCTCGTATTCGTTGCGGTCCCGGCCCTTGGCGACGATGGCCTTGACGATGGCACGCTCACGGCGGTTACGGGTCTTGCCGTGCCGGGTGACGGTCTTGGAGAAGCGCTCCAGGTAAGCGGCCTGTGCCTTGGAACCCGGCGTCGGGTTGTTGTGGATGACGTACATCTGCTGGCCCATGGTCCACACGTTGGTGGTCAGCCAGTAGACGAGGACACCGACGGGGAAGTTGATACCGAAGACGGCGAAGATGACGGGGAAGACGTACATCAGCATCTTCTGCTGCTGCATGAACGGCGTCTTCACCGTGGTGTCGACGTTCTTCGTCATCAGCTGGCGCTGCGTGTAGAACTGCGACAGCGACATCAACACGATCATGAGCGCCGTGATGATGCGCACATCGGTCAGGGAGGCGTTGAGGGCCTCGACCTTGTCCGCGTTGTCCGTGAACTTCGCCGCGAGCGGGGCACCGAAAATGTGCGCCTTCTGCGCGCTTTCCAGCAGACGTTCGTTGATCACGCCGACGGTGTCGTTGGACGCGATGCTGTTGAGCACGTGGTACAGGGCGAAGAAGAACGGGGACTGCGCCAGGATGGGAAGGCACGAGGAGAGCGGGTTGGTGCCCGCATCCTTGTACAGCTTCATCATTTCTTCGGACTGGCGCTGCTTGTCGTTCTTGTAGCGCTCCTGGATCTTCTTCATCTCCGGCTGGAGCGTCTGCATCGCGCGCGTCGCCTTGATCTGCTTCACGAAGAGCGGGATCAGGCAGATACGGATCAGAATCACCAGGGACACGATGGACAGGCCCCAGGCCCATCCGGTGTCCGGGCCGAAGAGGGCCCCGTACACGCTGTGGAACTGGACGATGACCCAGGAGACAGGTGTCGTGATGAAGCTGAAGAGGCTGGCAATCGTGTCCACTAATCATGCTCCTTGGGCATGGGGCGAGGTCTCTGCGGCCGGACTCGCAGAACTCGGACCCACGGGAGGGGTCCGTCCTTCGGTGGCCGGTTCGGCGGAGGCGGGCCCGCCCTTGCGTGCACGCCAGGCGTTACGCAGCATTTCGTGCCACCGCGGGCGCTTGCGCGGCGGGACATGGTCCACGCCGCCCAGTGACCACGGATTGCACCGCAGGATGCGCCAAGCCGTGAGTGCTGTGCCCTTGACGGCACCGTGCCGGTCGATGGCCGTGTAGCCGTAATGGGAACACGACGGGTAGTACTTGCACACAGGCCCGAGCAGAGGACTGATCGTCCACTGATAGAGCTTGATCAGGACCAGCAGCGGGTACTTCATCGCGTGCCCCCTCCCAGCAACCGCTGAAGAGCGGCATCCAGGTCTTGGGCCAGTTGTGCATGGTCGGCGTCACCCGCTCCGGGCAGCGCTCGTACGACTACCAGGCTACCGGGGGGCAGCAGGGCGACTCGATCGCGCATCAGGTGGCGAAGCCTGCGCTTCACCTTGTTCCGCACGACCGCGCCACCCACCGCCTTGCTTACGACGAAACCCGCACGCGTCGGGGCAGCGTTCTGCCCAGGCGCATGCGGGTCCGTGACACCGCTGCGTAGATGTACGACGAGGTGCCGGCTTCCGGCCCGGCGCCCCCGTCGTACCGCGGTCGCGAAGTCCTCGCGCAGCCTCAGCCGGTTCTCGGTGGGCAGCACGACGTCATGACCTGATCAGGATCAGGCGGACAGACGGGTGCGACCCTTGACACGGCGGGACGCGAGAATCGCGCGGCCGGCACGGGTGCGCATACGCAGCCGGAAGCCGTGGGTCTTGGCGCGACGACGGTTGTTCGGCTGGAAGGTGCGCTTGCTCACTCGGGGGCTCCAGAAAGAGTTCGTAGATTGCGGGGTGCCGTCCTGGCTGTCACCGTGCGCCCACGAGTAGCTCGCGTTACGCCCGAGTGCACCGCTGACCGATCATCTTGCGCGATCTGTGCCCATCGGAGGCAGGCGGCAGCA
The DNA here is from genome assembly GCF_026242095.1 of Streptomyces sp. NEAU-W12. Lineage (NCBI taxonomy): Bacteria > Bacillati > Actinomycetota > Actinomycetes > Kitasatosporales > Streptomycetaceae > Streptomyces > Streptomyces sp. NEAU-W12. The sequence goes on along the minus strand of NZ_JAPJDM010000001.1, from coordinate 232,109 downwards.
GCCATCGACAACTCGACCTCGTCACGGTACGCGCGGCTGCGCCATTCGGTCAAACCAGCCACCGCCGGGAGACACTTGTCCACAGGCTGGGGACAACAACTTGAACCGTACCGGCCGCCCTGACTACCGTGGCCGAACTCCGATTCGTTCCTTTGTCCCTCCAGCACCCCCTTGAGAACCCAACCCGTCCCTGAACCACACGTTCGAGGGACCTGTGAGAGAGCGTGCCCTGTGGCTGACGTACCTGCCGATCTTGCCGCAGTGTGGCCACGCGTATTGGAGCAGCTCCTCGGAGAGGGCCGGGGCCAGGGAGTGGAGGGAAAGGACGAACACTGGATCCGGCGCTGCCAGCCATTGGCGCTGGTCGCCGACACCGCCCTGCTCGCCGTGCCGAACGAGTTCGCCAAGGGCGTCCTCGAGGGCCGTCTGGCACCAGTCGTCAGCGAGAGCCTGAGCCGCGAGTGCGGGCGCCCCATCCGTATCGCCATCACCGTCGACGACTCCGCGGGAGAGCCTCCGGCCCCGCTCGCGCCCCGCCCTCAGCCGCGCTACGAGGAACCCGAACTCCCGCCGGCCCGGCAGGACCGTCCGGACAGGCAGGAGCGCCAGGAGCGCGAACAGTACGACCATTACGAAAGCTACGAGGGCTACGGCCGACGCCGCGCCGACCAGCGTCCCGGACCACCGGGCGACCAGCTCCCCACCGCCCGCCCGGCCTACCCCTCGGAGTACCAGCGCCCGGAACCCGGCTCCTGGCCTCGCCCGGCGCAGGACGAATACAGCTGGCAGCAGCAGCGCCTCGGCTTCCCGGACGGTGATCCTTACGCCTCCCCGTCCCAGGAGACGTACGGCTCCCAGGACGGCTACGGCGGCGCGCCCTCGCAGGACTACCGCCCGCAGCCGCTGGAACGTCCGTCCTACGACCAGCAGCGCTCCGACTACGAGACATCACGCACGGAGTACGACCGCAAGGACTACGACCGCAAGGACTACAACCGCGGTGACTACGACCAGCGCGACGCAGTCCGTCGCGAGCTGCCGGAGCCTCCCTCCGGCACCGGTCACGTCCATCGTGGAGGTCCCGTCGGCCCGAACCTGCCCGCCAGTGGCGCCCCGGGCCCGCTGGCAGCGCAGCCCGCGCCGGCGACCGGTCCCGGTGAACCGACCGCCCGGCTGAACCCGAAGTACCTCTTCGACACCTTCGTCATCGGCGCTTCCAACCGCTTCGCACACGCGGCGGCGGTGGCGGTGGCCGAGGCACCCGCGAAGGCCTACAACCCTCTCTTCATCTACGGGGAGTCCGGGCTCGGCAAGACGCACCTGCTGCACGCGATCGGGCACTACGCACGCAGTCTCTATCCCGGCACCCGGGTGCGGTACGTGAGCTCGGAGGAGTTCACCAACGAATTCATCAACTCCATCCGCGACGGCAAGGGCGACAGCTTCCGCAAGCGGTACCGGGAGATGGACATCCTGCTGGTCGACGACATCCAGTTCCTCGCGGACAAGGAGTCGACGCAGGAGGAGTTCTTCCACACCTTCAACACACTGCACAACGCCAACAAGCAGATCGTGCTCTCCAGTGACCGGCCGCCCAAGCAGCTGGTCACGCTGGAGGACCGGCTGCGCAACCGTTTCGAGTGGGGCCTGATCACCGACGTCCAGCCGCCGGAGCTGGAGACGCGGATCGCGATCCTGCGCAAGAAGGCGGTGCAGGAGCAGCTCAACGCCCCGCCGGAGGTACTGGAGTTCATCGCCTCCCGTATCTCGCGGAACATCCGTGAGCTGGAGGGCGCGCTGATCCGGGTGACGGCCTTCGCCTCGCTCAACCGGCAGCCGGTGGACCTCGGGCTGACCGAGATCGTCCTGAAGGACCTGATGCCCGGCGGGGACGACTCCGCGCCGGAGATCACCTCGACGGCCATCATGGGCGCGACCGCCGACTACTTCGGGCTCACGGTCGAGGACCTCTGCGGCACCTCGCGCGGACGCGCGCTGGTGACCGCGCGGCAGATCGCGATGTACCTGTGCCGTGAGCTGACCGACCTGTCGCTGCCGAAGATCGGCGCGCTGTTCGGGGGCCGTGACCATACGACGGTGATGCACGCGGACCGGAAGATCCGCAATCTGATGGCGGAGCGGCGCTCCATCTACAACCAGGTCACCGAACTCACCAACCGCATCAAGGCCGGCTAGGCACTCACAGAGTGCCCGTCGCGGCACGAGGGGGTCCCACGCCCGTGCACAGCAGCCGGAGGGCTTCCTCCCTCCGAGGTCGGCTCGGCCCCCAATTCGTCATGCCGCGAGGGGGGGGGGCCCCCCCGGACCACCCCCGGGGGCCCCCCTTCCGTGTCGTCCGCAGCCGGGCCCGCCGACCCTCCCCCTCCTCCGTCTCCTCCTGTCCTCCTGTCCTCCTGTCCTCCTGTCCTCCTGTCCTCCTGTCCTCCGTCGAGTCTCTGTCAGGCCGCGTCGACCGCGCCGTCCTCGAGCCCTCGTCCGCTGTTCGATTTCGGCGCCGGGTTACGGCCTTCCTCCACAGATTCGTCAAGTTTTTCCCGTCCACATCCTGGGGACCGCAAAGTTGTCCCGATCCTGTCCACAGGACCGCCAAACGGGGGACGATCAAGCCAGGTCAACCGGCTGTGGATTCGTGGACAAGCGGTCCTCACAGGCTGTGGACAGAACGATGATCCACAGCCTGTGCACAAAGTTTTCCACAGGTGATCCACAGGCTGAGCCTGCTTGTCCCCAGCGATCATGCGCTTCTCCACACGCCTGTCCACTGTTCGGCAACGTGGCGCGCCTCCTCACCGGGTCGAGTGAAAGGCGTCACACCAAGGTGCCGAGGGGGCCTGTGGGAAAGACCGGCAAACCTGGGGACAGAGCTGGGGACAACTTGGCTCAACCTGTGCACGGGGTGTGCAGAACTTTCTGTTCTCCACAGAAACCCCGAGTTGTCCACCGGCTCCGCCCACAGGGGCGGTGGACAAAATCTGGGCTCTGAGCTGGGAAAACAAGGTTATCCACGGTATCCACAGGCCCTACTACTACTCCCAACTAGAGAGAGTGAGGAATCCGTTTCGAAGAGGGTCCTGTGCACAACTCACCGCTTCGCCGCCGACTGCCCCTCGTCACGACTTGACCCCGAGGGGCGCCTACTGTCAGTGCGGTGCGTCAGACTGTTCCCGGTGTCCTTCCCCTCCCAGAGGCCGACGACACCGAGTCAGATGACGAAGGCGAAGCAGGGCGCGAGAACGCCGGCAACAGCAGGAGGCGGCTTACGGTGAAGATCCGGGTGGAACGCGACGTACTCGCGGAGGCAGTGGCCTGGGCGGCGCGCAGCCTCCCGGCCCGTCCGCCGGCGCCGGTCCTCGCAGGCCTGCTGCTGAAGGCCGAGGCGGGACAGCTGAGCCTGTCCAGCTTCGACTACGAGGTCTCCGCGCGGGTCTCGGTGGAGGCGGAGGTCGAGGAGGAGGGCACGGTTCTCGTCTCGGGCCGACTGCTCGCCGACATCTCCCGCGCCCTGCCGAACCGGCCGGTGGAGATTTCCACGGACGGTGTGCGGGCGACGGTGGTCTGCGGCTCCTCGCGGTTCACGCTCCACACGCTGCCGGTGGAGGAGTACCCGGCCCTGCCGCAGATGCCGAACGCGACGGGCACGGTTCCCGGCGAGGTCTTCGCGTCCGCCGTGCAGCAGGTCGCCATCGCGGCAGGCCGCGACGACACCCTGCCCGTCCTGACCGGTGTCCGCATCGAGATCGAGGGCGACACGGTGACGCTGGCCTCCACCGACCGCTACCGCTTCGCGGTCCGGGAGTTCCTGTGGAAGCCGGAGAACCCGGAGGCCTCGGCCGTCGCCCTGGTCCCGGCCAAGACGCTCCTGGACACTGCCAAGGCGCTGACCAGCGGTGACCAGGTGATCCTGGCTCTGTCCGGCTCGGGTGCGGGGGAAGGCCTGATCGGATTCGAAGGCGCGGGCCGACGCACGACCACACGGCTGCTGGAGGGTGACCTCCCGAAGTACCGCACGCTGTTCCCGACCGAGTTCAACAGCGTCGCCGTCATCGAGACCGCCCCCTTCGTGGAGGCCGTCAAGCGTGTGGCCCTGGTCGCCGAGCGCAACACCCCGGTGCGGCTCAGCTTCGAGCAGGGAGTGCTTATCCTGGAGGCCGGTTCCAGCGACGACGCACAGGCTGTGGAAAGGGTCGACGCGCAGCTGGAGGGCGACGACATCTCGATCGCCTTCAACCCCACGTTCCTGCTGGACGGCCTGAGCGCCATCGACTCCCCGGTGGCCCAGCTGTCGTTCACCACGTCCACCAAGCCCGCCCTGCTCAGCGGCAGGCCTGCGGTGGACGCGGAGGCGGACGACGCCTACAAGTACCTGATCATGCCGGTGCGACTCAGCGGCTGAGCTCGCCCGCCTGTCCGTGGCCGCCCGCGTCGGTCCACAGGTGTGGAGTGCTTCCGGGCCCGGTGGACAACGGACCGCGCGTGTGGGTACCGGATCGCACCGGACCCGGAAGGGGCGGAAGGCGGCTGGTCGGCCGACGCGGGTGAAACCGCAGGTAAGGGCGTACGCCTGAGCGCGTATGCCCACAGATGTGCGTGAGCGCCCGGGTTTAGGGTCGGTGCGGTACGTAAGTGCCGCGGCACACTCGTGCCGCCACGCCACGTCGCAACCTAAGGAACACAACTGATGGAGCTCGGTCTCGTCGGCCTCGGCAAGATGGGCGGCAACATGCGCGAGCGGATTCGCCGCGCGGGCCACACCGTCCTCGGATACGACCGCAACCCGGACCTCGCCGATGTCCACAGCCTGGAAGAACTGGTGGGCAAGCTCAAGGGCCCGCGTGTGGTCTGGGTGATGGTCCCGGCAGGCGAGGCCACCCAGTCGACCATCGACGAACTCGCGGTGCTGCTGCAGCCCGGCGATGTCGTCGTGGACGGCGGCAACTCCCGCTGGACCGACGACGAGAAGCACGCCGGGGAACTGGCGGCCAAGGGCATAGGCTTCGTCGACTGCGGTGTCTCCGGCGGCGTCTGGGGCCTGGAGAACGGCTACGCGCTGATGTACGGCGGCGACAAGGAACACGTCGCCAAGGTGCAGCCGGTTTTCGACGCCCTCAAGCCGGAGGGCGACTTCGGCTCGGTGCACGCCGGCAAGGTCGGCGCCGGCCACTTCGCCAAGATGGTCCACAACGGCATCGAGTACGCGATGATGCAGGCCTATGCCGAGGGCTGGGAGCTGCTGGAGAAGGTCGACTCGGTGACCGATGTCCGGGAGGTCTTCCGCTCCTGGCAGGAGGGCACGGTCATCCGCTCCTGGCTGCTCGACCTCGCGGTGAACGCACTGCACGAGGACGAGCACCTGGAGGACCTCCGGGGATACGCGCAGGACTCCGGTGAGGGACGCTGGACCGTGGAGGCCGCGATCGACAACGCGGTCCCGCTGCCGGCGATCACCGCGTCACTGTTCGCGCGGTTCTCCTCCCGCCAGGAGGACTCGCCGCAGATGAAGATGATCGCGGCGCTGCGCAACCAGTTCGGCGGCCACGCGGTCGAGAAGAAGTAACCCGCGGAGAGGTAATCCACGGAGAGGCAACCCGTGGAGAAGTAGTCCACGGAGCAGCCGGAGCAGCCACGGGCTGATCGGTCAGGGCCGTTCCGGGGCTGCCGTCCACAGGACCCACAGGGCCGCACGACGGTCCACAACGCCGGGGGAGGTCGGCGAACGATCATGCATGTCACGCATCTGTCGCTGGCCGATTTCCGGTCCTATCCCCGGGTCGAGGTCCCGCTCGACCCGGGGGTCACGGCCTTCGTCGGCCCCAATGGGCAGGGCAAGACGAACCTCGTCGAGGCGGTCGGCTATCTCGCCACCCTCGGCAGCCACCGTGTCTCCTCCGACGCCCCGCTGGTCCGCATGGGCGCCGAGCGCGCAATCATCCGGGCCCAGGTCCGACAGGGCGAGCGGCAGCAGCTCGTCGAGCTGGAGCTGAACCCGGGCCGCGCCAACCGCGCCCGGATCAACAGGTCCTCGCAGGTCAGGCCCCGGGACGTGCTGGGGATCGTCCGCACGGTCCTGTTCGCGCCCGAGGACCTGGCCCTGGTCAAGGGCGATCCCGGTGAGCGGCGTCGTTTCCTGGACGAGCTGATCACCGCCCGTTCCCCGCGCATGGCCGGCGTCCGTTCCGACTACGACCGTGTCCTCAAACAGCGCAACACGCTGCTGAAGTCGGCCGCGCTGGCCCGCCGCCACGGCGGGCGCACCATGGACCTGTCCACCCTCGACGTCTGGGACCAGCATCTCGCGCGTGTGGGTGCCGAACTGCTGGCCCAGCGGCTGGATCTGATCGCCGCGATCCAGCCACTCGCCGACAAGGCGTACGAACAGCTCGCGCCGGGCGGTGGTCCCGTCGCGCTGGAGTACAAGCCGTCGGCCCCCGGGGAGGCGCACACGCGCGAGGACCTGTTCGAGCAGATGTCGGCCGCGCTCGCCGAGGCGCGCAAGCAGGAGGTCGAACGGGGCGTCACCCTGGTCGGCCCGCACCGCGACGATCTGCTGCTCAACCTGGGCCGGCTGCCGGCCAAGGGCTATGCCTCCCACGGCGAGTCCTGGTCCTACGCGCTGGCGCTGCGCCTGGCCTCCTACGACCTGTTGCGTGCCGAGGGCAACGAGCCGGTGCTGGTCCTCGACGACGTCTTCGCCGAGCTGGACACCCGCCGTCGTGAGCGTCTCGCCGAGCTGGTCGCGCCCGGCGAGCAGGTGCTGGTGACCGCGGCCGTCGACGACGACGTCCCCCATGTGCTGTCGGGGACGCGGTTCGCGGTGGCCGAGGGGGCGGTGGAGCGGGTATGAGCGAGGCCGACGGGCCCGAGGGCACCCCCGTGGGAGCTCAGGAGGCGACTTCCGAGCCCTCGGGTGTCGACCTGGCGCGTGTGGCGTTGCGTGCGGCGAAGGAGGCGGCACGCGCGCGCGGAGACGTGGCGCAGCAGAAGAAGCTGGCACGGCGCGGTGGCCTGCGCTCGGGTGCGCGCGGGGACCGGCGCGATCCCATGGCGCTCGGCGCGGCGATCAACCGGTTGCTCACCGAGCGCGGCTGGGAGGCCCCGGCCGCGGTGGGCGGTGTGATGGGGCGCTGGCCGGAGATCGTCGGTGAGGACGTGGCCAAGCACTGCGAGCCGGAGCGTTACGACGAGGACGAGCGGGTCCTGGTCGTGCGCTGCGACTCCACCGCGTGGGCGACGAATCTGCGGCTGCTCGCCCCGACCCTGGTCGCCCGGTTGAACGAGGACCTGGGCCACGGCACGGTGAGGCTGATCAAGGTCAACGGACCGGGTGGTCCGGCTCGCCGTTACGGCCCGCTGCGCGCCCCCGGGAGCACCGGTCCGGGTGACACATACGGGTGACCGGGGCCTGTTCAAGGCTGTTTTCCAGGCTTCCCACGCCGTGGTGACCGACGTCACACCGAGGGGTTCCGGGGGTGTGTCCGGCCCCGGGGCGCCCCTTTCGTCGCGCCCCGGGCGGGGGGCCGGATCGTCACCTGACTCGTAAGTAGCCAAGGGTGGAGGGCCGGAAGCGCTGGGTGCCCTCGTGAGCCTCTTGGAGCCCCCATCCGCATATCCGGGAGTCGGACGAGACCGGTTGAGGGCGGCACATGCGGACTCAGGTACCGGCAAACCCCCATCGATGTCCGCGCTACCGGTAGACTGGAGGCAATCCCGCCCCGATCGTGGGGACCGCCCGGGAAAAGCTGAGCAACGCTGATCAAGGCTTATCAACGCAACATGCCGCAGCCGCTCCGGCAACCCGCCGCCGAGCCTGGCTCGTGGTGTGCCAGAAAGGGCGCTTCGTGGCCGATTCCGGCAACCCCAACGAGAACATCCCGTCCACCGACACCGGCGCGCAGAACGAGGCGACCGCCCTCAACGGCGGGATCACCGCTTCGTACGACGCCAGTGCCATCACCGTCCTCGAGGGTCTGGACGCGGTCCGCAAGCGACCCGGCATGTACATCGGCTCGACCGGTGAACGAGGGCTGCACCACTTGGTGCAGGAGGTGGTCGACAACTCCGTCGACGAGGCGCTGGCCGGGCACGCGGACACGATCGACGTGACGGTCCTGGCCGACGGCGGTGTCCGGGTCGTCGACAACGGCCGCGGCATCCCGGTGGACATCGTCCCCTCGGAGAACAAGCCGGCCGTCGAGGTCGTGCTGACCGTGCTGCACGCGGGCGGCAAGTTCGGCGGCGGTGGATACGCGGTCTCCGGCGGCCTGCACGGCGTCGGTGTCTCCGTGGTGAACGCCCTGTCGAGCAGGGTCTCCGTGGAGATCAAACGCGACGGGCACCGCTGGACGCAGGACTACAAGATGGGCGTCCCCACGGCTCCGCTGGTCCAGCAGGAGGCCACGGACGAGACCGGGACCACGGTCACCTTCTGGGCGGACCCGGACATCTTCGAGACCACCGATTACTCCTTCGAGACGCTGTCGCGGCGCTTCCAGGAGATGGCGTTCCTCAACAAGGGCCTGCGGATCAACCTCACCGACGAGCGCGAGTCGGCGAAGGCGACCGCCGGGGCGGACGAGGCGGGCGAGGACGAGAAGTACGAGGTCAAGGCCGTCTCGTACCACTACGAGGGCGGCATCATCGACTTCGTGAAGTACCTCAACTCGCGCAAGGGCGACGTGGTGCACCCCACCGTGATCGACCTCGAGGCCGAGGACAAGGAGAAGCTCCTGTCCCTCGAGGTCGCCATGCAGTGGAACAGCGGCTACACCGAGGGCGTCTACTCCTTCGCCAACATCATCCACACCCATGAGGGCGGTACGCACGAAGAGGGCTTCCGCGCGGCGCTCACCTCGCTCATCAACAAGTACGCGCGCGACAAGAGGCTGCTGCGCGAGAAGGACGACAACCTCACGGGCGACGACATCCGCGAGGGTCTGACCGCGATCATCTCGGTCAAGCTGAGCGAGCCCCAGTTCGAGGGCCAGACCAAGACCAAGCTCGGCAACACCGAGGTGAAGACCTTCGTCCAGAAGGTCGTCTACGAGCACCTGGCGGACTGGCTGGACCGCAACCCCAACGAGGCCGCGGACATCATCCGCAAGGGCATCGCGGCGGCCACCGCGCGTGTGGCGGCCCGCAAGGCCCGCGACCTCACCCGTCGCAAGGGCCTGCTGGAGTCGGCGTCCCTGCCGGGCAAGCTCTCGGACTGCCAGTCGAACGACCCCATCAAGTGCGAGATCTTCATCGTCGAGGGCGACTCCGCCGGCGGTTCGGCCAAGTCCGGCCGGAATCCGCAGTACCAGGCGATCCTCCCGATCCGGGGCAAGATCCTCAACGTCGAGAAGGCACGCATCGACCGGATCCTGCAGAACCAGGAGATCCAGGCGATGATCTCCGCGTTCGGTACCGGTGTGCACGAGGACTTCGACATCGAGAAGCTCCGCTATCACAAGATCATCTTGATGGCGGACGCCGACGTCGACGGCCAGCACATCAACACCCTGCTGCTGACGTTCCTGTTCCGCTTCATGCGGCCGCTGGTCGAGGCCGGGCACGTGTTCCTCTCCCGCCCCCCGCTCTACAAGATCAAGTGGGGCCGGGACGACTTCGAGTACGCGTACTCCGACCGTGAGCGCGACGCGCTGATCGAGCTGGGCCGCCAGACCGGCAAGCGTATCCGTGAGGACTCCGTCCAGCGCTTCAAGGGTCTCGGCGAGATGAACGCCGAGGAACTGCGCATCACCACGATGGACCAGGAGCACCGCGTCCTCGGACAGGTCACCCTGGACGACGCCGCGCAGGCCGACGACCTGTTCTCCGTCCTCATGGGCGAGGACGTGGAGGCCCGCCGCCAGTTCATCCAGCGCAATGCCAAGGACGTCCGCTTCCTCGACATCTGAGTCGGTCTCAGCTGACCGCACCAGGAAGGATCTTCACCAGCAATGACCGACGAGAACACTCCCGTCACGCCCGAAGAGGACGGCCTCGCCCTGCGCGTCGAGCCCGTCGGGCTCGAGACGGAGATGCAGCGTTCGTACCTCGACTACGCGATGTCCGTCATCGTCTCGCGCGCGCTGCCGGACGTCCGTGACGGCCTCAAGCCCGTTCACCGCCGTGTGCTGTACGCCATGTACGACGGCGGATACCGGCCCGAGCGCGGCTTCTACAAGTGCGCGCGCGTCGTCGGCGACGTCATGGGCAACTACCACCCGCACGGCGACTCCTCGATCTACGACGCGCTGGTCCGCCTCGCGCAGCCGTGGTCGATGCGGATGCCTCTGGTGGACTCCAACGGCAACTTCGGCTCCCCGGGCAACGACCCGGCCGCCGCCATGCGGTACACCGAGTGCAAGATGGCGCCGCTGTCGATGGAGATGGTCCGCGACATCGACGAGGAGACCGTCGACTTCACGGACAACTACGACGGCCGCTCCCAGGAGCCGACCGTCCTGCCGGCCCGCTTCCCGAACCTGCTGATCAACGGATCGGCCGGCATCGCGGTCGGTATGGCGACCAACATTCCGCCGCACAACCTGCGTGAGGTCGCGGCCGGCGCCCAGTGGTACCTGGAGCACCACGAGGCGTCGAACGAGGAGCTGCTCGACGCGCTCATCGAGCGGATCAAGGGCCCCGACTTCCCGACCGGCGCCCTGGTGGTGGGCCGCAAGGGCATCGAGGAGGCGTACCGGACGGGCCGCGGCTCGATCACCATGCGCGCGGTGGTCGCGGTCGAGGAGATCCAGAACCGCCAGTGCCTGGTGGTCACCGAGCTGCCGTACCAGACCAACCCCGACAACCTCGCGCAGAAGATCGCCGACCTGGTGAAGGACGGCAAGGTCGGCGGCATCGCGGACGTCCGCGACGAGACGTCGTCCCGCACCGGCCAGCGCCTGGTCATCGTGCTCAAGCGGGACGCGGTCGCCAAGGTCGTCCTGAACAACCTCTACAAGCACACCGACCTGCAGACGAACTTCGGCGCCAACATGCTGGCCCTGGTCGACGGCGTGCCCCGCACGCTCTCCCTGGACGCGTTCATCCGCCACTGGGTGAACCACCAGATCGAGGTCGTCGTCCGCCGTACGCGCTTCAGGCTGCGCAAGGCCGAGGAGCGCGCGCACATCCTGCGGGGCCTGCTGAAGGCCCTGGACGCCATCGACGAGGTCATCGCGCTGATCCGGCGCAGTGACACCGCCGAGATCGCGCGCGGGGGCCTGATGGGCCTCCTGCAGATCGACGAGATCCAGGCCAACGCGATCCTGGAGATGCAGCTCCGCCGACTGGCGGCACTGGAACGCCAGAAGATCGTCCAGGAGCACGACGAACTCCAGACGAAGATCAACGAGTACAACGAGATCCTCGCCTCCCCCGCCCGCCAGCGCGGGATCGTCAGCGCGGAACTGGCCGCACTGGTCGAGAAGTACGGTGACGACCGCAAGACGAAGCTGATCCCCTATGAAGGCGACATGTCCATCGAGGACCTGATCGCCGAGGAGGACATCGTCGTCACGGTCACGCGCGGTGGCTACATCAAGCGCACCAAGACCGACGACTACCGGGCCCAGAAGCGGGGCGGCAAGGGCGTACGGGGCGCGAAGCTGAAGGAAGACGACATCGTCAACCACTTCTTCGTGTCCACCACGCACCACTGGCTGCTGTTCTTCACCAACAAGGGCCGGGTCTACCGGGCGAAGGCGTACGAGCTGCCCGACGCCGGCCGGGACGCGCGCGGCCAGCACGTGGCGAACCTGCTGGCCTTCCAGCCGGACGAGGCGATCGCCCAGATCCTCGCGATCCGCGACTACGAGGCGGTGCCCTACCTGGTCCTTGCCACGAAGGCGGGCCTGGTGAAGAAGACGCCGCTGAAGGACTACGATTCGCCGCGCTCGGGTGGTGTGATCGCGATCAACCTGCGGGAGCAGGAGGACGGTTCCGACGATGAACTGATCGGGGCCGAACTTGTCTCGTCGGATGATGATCTACTACTGATCAGCAAGAAGGCGCAGTCGATCCGGTTCACCGCGACCGATGAAACTTTGCGGCCCATGGGCCGTGCGACTTCGGGTGTAAAGGGCATGAGTTTCCGCGAAGAGGACGAACTGCTCTCGATGAATGTCGTTCGACCCGGTACGTTCGTGTTCACTGCCACAGACGGCGGGTACGCGAAGCGGACCGCTGTCGACGAGTACCGCGTCCAGGGTCGCGGCGGCCTCGGCATCAAGGCTGCCAAGATCGTCGAGGATCGTGGGACTCTCGTCGGTGCGCTGGTGGTCGAGGAGACCGACGAGATCCTCGCCATCACGCTGTCGGGCGGTGTGATCCGTACGCGAGTCAGCGGGGTCAGGGAGACGGGCCGTGACACCATGGGCGTCCAACTGATCAATCTGGGCAAGCGCGATGCCGTGGTCGGCATCGCCCGTAACGCCGAGGCGGGACGCGAGGCGGAGGAAGTCGACGGCGACGTGGCCGTGGACGAGACCGATGAAGATGCCGTGACCACCGGCACGGCCGAGGGCGAGGCGCCCCCGGCCGAGTAGCACGAGGAGTGAGTCAGCGTGAGCGGAGCCACGGGCGCCGGACCGACCGGTACCAGTACGGGCACGGACGGCGGTGACCGTGGCTCTGCAGCGCGGGCGACAGATCCGCACACGACCAACCTGAAAGCGATCAAGTCGCCCGGCAAGGACTCGCCTTCGTCCGACAGACATGGATCCCAGGGGGGGACCGTGACGGACACCCGAGGCCAGCAGCAGAGCGTGCCCGGACAGGGCGCCGCTGCTCAGGCGGCCTCACCGCTGCTGCCGGGGGAACGGCAGGAGCAGCAGGCGGGGCCGTACCACCCGCCGCAGGCCTACCCGGCGCAGGCGGGCACGGCAGAGGGCCAGACCGGCGCGGTACGCCGCCCGCGGACCGGGGCGCGCACCACACCGCGCGTGCGCAAGGCGCGCCTGCGGGTGGCCAAGGCCGACCCCTGGTCGGTGATGAAGGTCAGCTTCCTGCTTTCCATCGCCCTGGGCATCTGCACGATCGTCGCGTCCGCGGTGCTGTGGATGGTCATGGACGCGATGGGCGTCTTCTCCACCGTCGGCGGCACCATCTCCGAGGCGACCGGCTCCAACGAGTCGAACGGCTTCGACCTCCAGTCGTTCCTGTCGCTGCCCAACGTGCTGCTGTTCACGACGGTCATCGCGGTCATCGACGTCGTCCTGGCGACGGCCCTGGCGACCCTCGGCGCGTTCATCTACAACCTCTCCGCGGGTTTCGTCGGCGGCGTCGAACTGACGCTGGCCGAGGACGAGTGAGAGCGGCGCTCGGCGCCTTCCCGGCCTGCTCCGACGGCCTCCCGGCAATCGATTTTGGGACTGCCCCGGTCGTGCGCTAATCTTCAGGAGTCAGCGCGCGGGACATACACCGCAGAGCGCGGCGGGGCTATAGCTCAGTTGGTTAGAGCGCATCCCTGATAAGGATGAGGCCACAGGTTCAAATCCTGTTAGCCCCACACAGTATTGTGAGACCCCCGGTCGATACGACCGGGGGTCTTCTGCGTTCCCGAGGGGTGCTGTGTCCGGGGCTGCGGTGTCCGGTGCGGTGTGGCTGGAGGGGCGTGTTCAGCAGTGGGTGCGGGCGGGCGGGGCCGGCCTCGGCCGGTGGTGCGGCCGCGAGGGCGTCGCGGTGGTTGTGTTCCGCCCGGGTTCGCTTCCACCGGCCCGTCCTGCCCTGGGGCGCGGTTTGGACGCCTTGCTCCGTGCCGTCCGTTGCCGGACCGGGAGCCGGGAGCGGAGAGCAGGAGCCGGGGGGTGTGCTGGGGCTTTCGGCCCTGATGAATCCGGTGGGTGTGAGCGTGGGGGCATGAGGAAGGCCCGGCTGCTCGGGTTCGAGCGGCCGGGCGGTCCTTCGCGTGCCGTGGGGGCTTGTACGCGAGTTCGCCGGTACTTCGGGGAGCCGGAACGGCACGGGAGGAGTGGTGTGGGGCTCCAGGGCTCCAGGGCTCAGCGTTGGAGCGGGAGATGGCCCCTGGGGGGTTCTGCGGGGGACGTGGTGTCGTCGTCGGAGCAGTTCGTGGGGGCGGTCGGGTCGGGGGCCGGGGCCGGGTTCGTGAGACGGCGGCTGCGGCAGCCGGGGGACGCGCCGTGGGCCTCCGCGCGGATGCGCTGTTTCATCGTGGGAGGCAGGGCCGCAGCATGGGACCAGGGCCGGGTGGACGCCGCCGGCTTCCTCCCGTCCGGGGCGCTCTCGCTGTTGCGCGTCGTCTCGGTCGGGGGTACGGCCGCCGAGGCGGTCGTGGTGACGAGTCCGAGCGCCGTGCACAGCGCGAGGAAGGCGGTGACGATGGCGGTCCACAGCTTCATGACCTTGTTCCGGGCCATTGGCCTCTCACTTTCGGGTCGGGCGATTTGCGTACTTTCCTCATGATGTGTATGCGGAGCCCGAAGTGGTGGATCCGAGCCCGTGGCGCGTCGATGTTCAGATGAACACCACCCGGATGGGCGCAAGAGGGGTGAAAAGCGGAAGATCACGGAGGGAGGCGGTGAAAATCACCGACCGTGCGGAGGCGGTCACCCTCCGGTCCGGCCGGTCTTCCCTGCTCCTACTGCGCAGTAGGGGAGGGCAGTTGGCGGGCCGACGCAGGTCACCGATCGGTCTCGGCCGGTGTGTATAGTCGGGCGCCAGAGGTCCCCTACGTCAAGAAAGACGAGGTCGCGCGGTGAAGAAGCTTCTCCTGGTCGCACTGGCCGCCATCGGCGGGCTCCTCGTGTACCGCCAGATCCAGGCGGATCGCGCCGAGCAGGATCTGTGGACGGAGGCGACTGACTCCGTGCCCACGGGTTCGTGAGTACCGACATACGACGCTGAACAGACCCCGGCCGCGCTCGCGGTCGGGGTTTTGTGCGCTGCGGGGCCTTGCCGACGCCCCTTGTCCGCGAGGCAGGATTGGTCACGGTGTGACATCCGGCGACGACGAGGAGTGGCGCGTGAGGGCACGGCGGTGTACTGCGCGGGGGCGGCGTGCACGGGCGGCAAGGAGCGGCCGGGCCTCGACCGCCGGACGCGCCGGAGTGGCGGCGCTCGCGGTGGTGCTGCTGACGGGGATGCCGGGCCTGCCCGCAGGGCAGGAGGCGGTTGCCGCCGGGACTCCTGGAACGTATGCCTTCGAGGAGGGTGCGCCGCGGGTCGAAGGAGCCCTGAGCACCGCGGACGCCGTAAGGCTGGAGGCCGGTCGCACCTACCGGAGTACCCTCCCGGCGGGCGGTCCGGTCCACTACCGTCTGGAACTCGACGACACCTCGGACGTCTACGTCTCCGCCACCGCCGTTCCGCCGGGGGGTGGCACCGCCGCCGTCGTCGACGGAGTCAAAGTGTCCGTGCAGGACGGTGACGGCCGCTCCTGTGATGTGAACACGGCGACCTTCGGCGCTGCGGCCAGTCCGCACCCGGTCGCCGCGTGGGCCGCGCGCGAGATCTCCCCCAGGCGGTCCCTCTGCAAGGATGCCGGCACGTACTACGTGGCCGTCGAACGCGCGGATCCGGACGGGAAGGGCGCCTCCCCCGACGCCTGGGAGCTGGAGCTCACCACCGTGTCGGAACCGCGGCCGGCGCAGGCCGGGGCGACGACCCCGCCGGACGCGTGGAACTCCGCCTCGCCCGAGCCCGTCGCCGGAGAGGCCCGACGGCGCGCCGGCGGCGCCGGTTTCGCCGAGGCCACCCCACTCGGAGAGGGAGTCTGGCGGGACGACATCCGGCCCGGACAAACGCTCTTCTACAAGGTTCCGGTCGGCTGGGGCCGGCAGTTCAACGCCACCGCCGAACTGGGCAGTTCGAGTTCGGACGGTACCGGATTCGTTCCCGCGGCCCTGGACCTGGACCTCTACAACCCCGTACGCGGGCACGTCGCGGACGTGGGCGTCGGATACGACGGCAGGCAGAAGTCGGACAGCCTCGCCCCGCTGCCCCCCGTCGCGTACGCCAATCGCCATGCCCCCACCGGCCAGGTCGCGGCGATGCGCTTCGCCGGCTCGTACTACCTCGTCGCGCACCTCGCGGAGAAGGTCGCGGACGACTTCGGCGACGGGCCCGTCCCGCTGACGCTGCGGGTACGCGTGAGCGGTGCGGCACAGGACGGGCCCGGGTACGCGGGGGAGCCCGTGCCGTCGGACGTTTTCACGGAGGGCGAGGAGGACCGCGAGGCAGCGGCGGACGGGCGGGCGGCGGGCCCGGGGCCGGGGGACGACACCGCGATGACGGCGCTCGCGGTGGGCGGTATCGGTACCGGCAGCGCACTACTGGTGGGCCTTGGCGCGTGGACGGTGGTGGCTCGGCGGAGGGCGGTCTCCCTGCACGAGGAAGGCAGTTCCCGGCAGGGCGGTTCCCGGGGGCGGCCGTGAGGGATCAGATCCTGGTGAGCGCCCAGAACCCCACGACGTAGCAGGCCAGGGCCAGGAGCAGGAGAGGGACGGCCACCCGCGCGGGCGGGCCGGGGCGACGCCGGCGTCGGCTGCCCGCTCCGTGCCGTGGGCCTGCCCTGCCCGGAGACGGAGCCTCGGTGACTCCGGCGGTGTATTCGGCCGTGGAGGGGTCGGCCCGGTGCGACGCGGGGCGGGGGCGCGCCGACGGCTGGGGCCGGAGGGAACGCAACGGATGAGTGGGGTCGTGAGGGGATGCGTGGGGCATGTGGTCGAGTCGGCCGACGTGGGCGACCTGGGACTGCCCAGGCGCCTGAGACTGTGCCGGTAACGGTGTCTGCACCGGTGGCGGTGGGGGTGGCGGTAACGGTGGCACCGGCGGTCGTGGCGTGGGTGCGTGGTGGGACGGAGCGGGTGCGGGGGCCGGCGTGACCGTGGCCTGCGGCGGTGGGAGGTGGAAACTGCCGGTGTCCGACATGGAGGGCGACTGCGGCGGGGCGGACGGTTTTGGAGGGGAGACGGCGCTGGAGCCGGAGGCAGGCGTCCGGGGTGCGTGGGGGGTGCGGGGGACGGAACGTGGTGCCGGGGAAGCGCCCTGGCGTGGGTCGGTGGGAGCGGCGCCGCTGTCCAGGGAGGACGAATCCGGTGACGCCGGGGTGCTGTCGCCTCCGCCGAAGGGCTGGAGCATCGAACCTGCCGGTCCGGAGTCCGCCGACCCGACGTCTGCCGGCCCAACCCCGGCTGCTCCGGCGTCTCCCGGGCGGCCCGTTGCCTCGTCCTGTGAATGGTGCCCCTCCGCTCCGGGACGGCCCCGGCCCGAGCGCACGCCCGACGCCGTCTTCAGCGGGCCGGCGGGGCCGAAACCCGAGGGAAGAGGACCGAGTTGGTCGAAGATATCGATCACTTCGTCGTCGGGCCCGGGTTCCGCGAGCAGTTCCCTGGCCGCCGCCAGGGCCTTCCGCGCCCCGGTGGCCGTACGGAACCGCGCCTGCGGGTCCGGCTGCAGCAGTGTGGCCACGACCTGCCACAGCGGCTCGGGGATGTTCTGGGGCGCCCCCGGCGTCCCGTGTTCGGCGAAGTGCTGGATGAGGGCCTTGGCGTCCGGTTTGGCGCCCTCCAGCAGGTACAGCGCGACCAGACCCACGGCGAACAGGTCCGCAGGGAAGTCCGGTTCGGAGCCCATGATCTGCTCCGGCGCGAGATAGCCGGGCGTGCCCACCACCAGGTCGGTCTCGGTCAGGCGGGGCTCTCCGAGCCGCATGGCGATGCCGAAGTCGGACAGCCGCAGCCTTGGCGTGCCCGTACCGGTCGCCTCCAGGAGGATGTTGGCGGGCTTGATGTCACGGTGCACGACGCCTTCCGTGTGCACCGCGGTGAGTCCCGCCAGGAGCTGGTCGAGCAGGGTGCTGACGAACACCGGCGGGAGGGGACCGTAGTCGCCGATGAGGTGGACCAGCGAACCGCCGGCGACCAGGTCCATGGTGAACAGGACCTTGTCGTCGTCGGCGGCCCAGCTGGTCGGGGCGAGCACGTGGGGGTGGTCGATCCGCAGCGCCTGCTCGCGCACGAAGCGGAGCAGGGAGTGGGCGTCGCTCTGCAACAGGACCTTGGCGGCCGCGTAGCGACGACGCCGGTGGTCCCAGGCACGCCAGACGGCACCGACACCTCCGCGCCCGATCGGGTCGACCAGTTCGTACCGGCCGGCAAAGACCTCACCCATGGCTGTGCGTCGCTCCTCCCCCAGCGGTGCCGTGCCCGGTCCTGTCCTACCCCTTCTGCCTCACGCCGATCTCTCCCCCGCCTGCCTGCCCCGTGACGAGGGGTTCGACTCCCCCGGTGCCCCGGTGCCCCGGTGCCCCGGTGCCCCGGTGCCCCCGTGCCCTCGGCCGCCGGACCCCCTCCGGCGGCCGAGGACATCAGTTCTGGTGGGCCTGGTAGTGCGTGACCGCGTCGGAGGTCCGGCCCGCGCCGTAGACCCGGAGGAACTCTGCCAGCTCGGGGTGGGTCGGGGCGAGGGTGTCGGCGGCGTCGATGATGTCACCGGCGGCCGCCACCGACCGCAGCAGCGACTGGATCTCGCGTACCACCCGCTTGACCGTGGGCGCCCCCGAACCGCTCGTCGTCTGCGTGGTGTTGCTGAGTACCGAGCCGCCCTGCGACTTCTTGACCTCCTCCATGCGCTCGGCGGCCTCGGCCGCGCTGACGCTTCCGTCCGCGACCTGTCCCGCCAGGTCCTGCAGCAGCTGCACCCGCTGGACCACCGCGGGGTTGCCGATCTTCGCCCGCTGACCGCTCATCAGCTGCGACAGCATCGGAGCGGACAGTCCCAGTACCCCCGCGAGACGAGCCTGGTTGAGGCCAAGATCGTCTATGAGCTTACGGAAGAGCGCCCCCAGCGGCTCCCCGTACCAGTTCCGCTGCAGTTCCCGCGCTCTTGCGGTGGCTTCCTGCTGTGCGGCGTCCATTGCGTCTCCCCATCGCTTCCCCAAGAACCGTGCTTCGCTCCAGCGAACCACGCCGAGCATCTTACGGAGAGTGGTCGGTCACGGGGACCCCAATCCTTTTTGCGGAACCCCCCGGGTGACCCGGTACTCTGGTGTCCGGCGCCCGCCCGGAGGTCCCTCTTCCTGGTGGACGTTTTGTTCGCGGGGCCTTAGCTCAGTTGGTAGAGCGCTGTCTTTGCATGGCAGATGTCAGGGGTTCGACTCCCCTAGGCTCCACAAGGAAACCCCTCCCACCTGCGGAAACGCAGGTGGGAGGGGTTTTGCTTACCGGCACCCACCGTCCGGCATCCGCCTTCCGGCGCCCGTGTCCGGCGCTTGCGTTCGGCTCCCGTTGCCCGACCCCGCCCGGGGGCCTGTTTCACGTGAAACAGCCCGGTGGGGCAGAAGACACTGAAGTCCTCTGCCCCACCGGGCTGTTGACGCCCCAGGTTGTTGATACCGCAGACTGATGGTGCCGCCGCACGGACAGACCTAGGGCTGCTCGTCGCGCTTGGCGGCCTCCTCGGCCTCCGCGGCCTCCTTCGCCCGGACCTCGGGGTCGAGCGTGGACCCGCGGCTGCCGTCCACCGACGTCAGCGTGCCGGACTCCTGGACATCGGTCGCGGGCGGCGGCTCCACCAGCCAGTCCGGGTTGGCCTGCTTGTCCCACCACTTCCAGGCGGCGAAGGCGCCACCTGCGACGGCACCCAGAACAAAGACCACCTTCGCGGCACGGCCGGCCTTCGCGCGCCGCCGCTGCTTACGGACCAGCTTCTGGATCTGCTGGGGCGAGACCTGACCGCGCAGGGCGGCCAGCACCGCCGCGCTGCGCGCCGCCGCCTCGTCCCTCGCCGGACCGGCGGCGGCCCTGGCCTGCTCGAGCCTCGGCCGGGAGTACTCCGCCGCCTGCTGGGCGGCCTTGCGGGTCCGGGCAGCGGCCTCGTGGGCGGCCAGGTCGACCTTCGGCGGCACATGAGTACGAGCCTGCTCCACATACGGCTGGACATGGGTGCCGTACTGGACGAGGGCATGCCCTGCGGCCTGCGACACCTTGGGGGCCAGCCGTACGCGTGCCTCCTGCGCGTACTGCGCGGCCTTCACCTTGGCCGTGTCGGCGTAGGGCGCCACCACGTCCGCGGCGTGCAGCACGCTGTCCTTCGCCGAATCAGTCGCAGCGCGCACGCTTTCGATGCGGGTCACGGTTCCTCCTCCTCGGTGGCGTACGTTTTTCGACTGTCCACCCTTTTACGGATCATGCCTCCCGCTTCGCCGCTGGGCATGTGCGGGCGGGCATACGGGTTCCGTCGGCGTGGACCGAGTGCAGTAGCGGATGAAGACGGGGATCGTCGGCCAGGCGTCGACCATGCCACGGATCGTTGCCGAGTGCCCCTGTCGCGGCGGCACTCACCCGGTTTCCGCAAGCCGTTCGGCTCTGTCGCCCCTCCTGTGAACGGGCGTCGGGCGACTGTGCGCCCCGTCCATGCGAGGATCAGGGCGTTACGGAAAGACAACGGAAGGCACACCGTGGCTGACCAGCTCTACGCCACCCTGAAGACCAACAACGGCGACATCGAGGTCCGGCTCTTCGCGAACCAGGCGCCGATCACCGTCAAGAACTTCGTCGAGCTCGCCAAGGGCGAGCGGGAGTGGACGCACCCGGAGACCGGGGCGAAGTCCACGGCCAAGCTCTACGACGGCACGGTCTTCCACCGGGTGATCAGTGGCTTCATGATTCAGGGCGGGGACCCGCTGGGCAACGGCACCGGCGGTCCCGGCTACCAGTTCGAGGACGAGTTCCACCCGGACCTGCGCTTCGACAAGCCCTACCTGCTGGCGATGGCCAACGCCGGCCCGGGCACCAACGGCTCGCAGTTCTTCATCACCGTCTCTCCGACGGCGTGGCTGAACCGCAAGCACACCATCTTCGGCGAGGTCACCGACGCCGCGAGCCAGAAGGTGATCGACACCATCGCGGCCGCGCAGACCAACCCGCGCACCGATCGTCCGCTCAATGACGTCGTCATCGAGTCGGTCGAGATCCGCGAGGGCTGAGGACGGCCCCGAGGGCTGAGGACGGCCCTGTCCCCGAGGAGTGCGCAAGCCCTCCCAGAGGGAACCAAACGCCCCGCCCATCCGTAAGGATGGGCGGGGCGGGGCTTTTTCCACACGACCTAGGGGATCCCATGGACGACCAGGCCGCCGGCAGCCCGCAGGACGCCCACGGCGTCCTCGCCTGCTACCGCCACCCGGACCGTGAGACCGGCATCCGCTGCACCCGCTGCGAGCGCCCGATCTGCCCCGAGTGCATGATCAGCGCCTCGGTCGGGTTCCAGTGCCCCGAATGTGTCCGCGGCGGCTCAGGCACCGGCCACGCACCCACCGCCTCCATGCCCCGCACGATCGCCGGAGGCACCATCGCCGCGGACCCCCGGCTGGTCACCAAGATCCTCCTGGGGGCCAATGCCGCGGTGTTCGTCGCGGTGCACGTCTGGTCGTCGCTGCTCGGCCATCTCGTGCTGATCGGGGTCTGGCCCCCGACGCCGGCCCTTCCCGTCGAGGGCGTCGCCGAGGGTGAGTGGTACCGCCTGGTCACTTCGATGTTCACCCACGAGGCGATCTGGCACATCGCCTTCAACATGCTCAGTCTGTGGTGGCTCGGCGGTCCGCTCGAGCAGGCCCTGGGCCGAGTCCGCTACCTCGCGCTCTACCTGATCTCGGGTCTGGCGGGCAGTGCGCTGACCTACCTGCTGGCCTCGGGGTCCACGGCCTCGCTCGGTGCCTCCGGCGCCATCTTCGGGCTGTTCGGCGCGACCGCGGTTCTGGTGCGCCGGCTCAACTACGACATGCGTCCGATCATCGCGCTGCTGGTGATCAACTTGATCTTCACCTTCAGCTGGAGCAACATCGCCTGGCAGGCTCATATCGGAGGGCTCGTCGCCGGTGTCGTGATCGGGTACGCCATGGTCCACGCCCCGCGCGAGCGGCGGGCGCTGATCCAGTACGGAACCTGTGCACTGGTTCTCGCCGCGGTCGTGCTGGTGGCTCTGGTGAGGACGGCCCAGCTCGCCTGAGTGAGGGTTGTCCACAGCATGTGGCGGATCTTGTGCACACCGTGCGGGAACGTCTGTGCCCGATGTCACTCACCTTCGTTTTCCCAGGTCAGATGCGCACGAACGAGTATTCGGTTACTGGTGCTTCTGTCGTACCGGCGTCAACGTTCGAGGGGTTATCCACAGATCGGGGTTTCTTTTCCCCACGCTGTGGAAACGCCTGTGGATAACCCGGTGGGCAGCCCTGCCCAGAGCTGGCGACGGCCCTGCTCCGAGCTGTCGGGCAGCTCGGAGCAGGGCCTGCTGGTCCAGTGGGCGATGAGCGCTGCCGGGCGTTACTTCCACTGCGTGGAGACGCCGAATCCGGCGGCGATGAAGCCGAAGCCCACCACGATGTTCCAGTTGCCCAGGGCATCGATGGGCAGCTTGCCGTCGGTGACGTAGAAAACGACGATCCAGGCCAGGCCGATCAGGAACAGGGTCAGCATCACCGGCGCGACCCAGGCACGGCTGGTCAGCTTGAGAGCGGTCGTCTGCTTCGCCGTCGGCGGCGTGTAGTCGGCCTTCTTGCGGATACGTGACTTCGGCACGAGGGTCTCTCCTGTCGATGCGCTGCGTGGCCGCGCAGGGAACTGGTCGGGCTCGGGGCGGTTGGAAGGGGACTCCGAGCGCTCCCCCGGGCGTCCGTTAGCGTAGTGCTTCCGCGGCGCCGAAGGAGATAAGGGTACGTTGAGCAATTCTGCCGACTTCCCCGGGAGGGAATCCAGCCCTGCCCTCCGACGGCGCTTCCGGCCTGTCCGGATCCTCACCGCGGGTGTCTTCGCCCTCGCGGGTCTGCTCTTCTTCACCAGCTTCAACACGGCGAAGGGGACCAACATCCGCACGGACGACTCGCTGCTGAAGCTGTCCGACCTCATTCACGAGCGCAGCCGCAAGAACGGTGAGCTGGAGGAGTCCAACGGGGCTCTGCGCGGGGACGTCGAGTCCCTCGCCGAGCGCGACGCAGGAAGGAGCGCGGCGGAGGACGACGAACTCGCCGGTCTGGAGCGCCGCGCGGGGACGCAGGAACTCGAGGGCGAGGCCGTCACGGTCACGCTCGACGACGCTCCGCCGGACGCCACCGCCAAGCTTCCCGGGTACCCCGAGCCGGAGCCCGACTACCTGGTCATCCACCAGCAGGACCTCCAGGCCGTGGTGAACGCGATGTGGCAGGGCGGCGCCGAGGGCATCAAGGTCATGGACCAGCGGCTGATCTCCACCAGCGCGGTGCGCTGTGTGGGCAACACCCTGATCCTCCAGGGCCGTGTCTACTCGCCGCCGTACAAGATCACGGCGGTCGGTGACCCGGAGAAGCTGAAGAAGGCGCTCGCGGCCGCTCCGTCGATCCAGAACTACATGGTGTACGTCAACGTCTACGGGCTCGGCTGGAAGGTCGAGGACGACGGGCCGGTGACTCTGCCCGGATACGCGGGCACAGTGGACCTGCACCACGCGAAGCCCGTGGGGTAGAGCCCGCGGGGCGGGTTCTGGACCGGGGTCGGCCAGGTCACGGCCGGCCGGATCGCTCTTTTCGAGGACCGGCGGGCGAGCGGGAGCACCCTGCCGGTCGCCATGGCCACGCCGGCCGCCACGTCCTTGTCCGTGCCCGCCGCGGGGTCCGGTGGCGGCACTGCACCTGCGGGCCCTCCGCATCCGGAGCCGAAGCCGTACGTCGAGGGAAAGCCCTGCGCGATCATGTGCCTCCCGCGTCTTGGTTTCACGTGGAACAGGCCCGCGCTCGAAGGCACGGAGACCGGGACCCTGAGGAAGGGGCTCGGGCACCATGCGAACACCGCGCGGCTGGGCCGGGAGGGCGACTTCGCCGTCGTCGGCCACCGACGCACCCATGGCGACCCGTTCAAGGGCTTTCCCCGGTTCGGGCGGGGTGACGGCGGTGGTGCTGACCGAGGGGACGACCCGGTTCACGTGCCGGGTCGGCCGGGGTCCGCGCAAAACGGTGCCGACGGACATCGAGGTGATCGGCCCTGTGCCACGTACTTCCGGGTACACGCGTCCTGGCAGCGGTCTGACGCCGACGACGCGCGCACCGGAACGGGGCGCGGTCACCGGCTGATCGTCCGGGCGTATCCGGACTCCACGCAGCCTGCGGAGGCCGGGAAACCGGAGGCGTTGCGCCGTTAGTCTGGTGACGTACGGCGTGGGTCTGGTGCCGTGGTGCGACGGAAGGGACGGCATGTACAGCTGGATCTGGCGGCATCTGCCGGGGAACGGATGGGCGCGGGCACTCGTCTCACTCGTGCTGATCATCGCTGTGGTCTATGTCCTCTTCCAGTACGTCTTCCCCTGGGCCGAGCCGCTGCTGCCCTTCAACGATGTGACGGTGGACAACCAGTGAGTGCGCGCATTCTCGTGGTCGACAACTACGACAGCTTCGTCTTCAACCTGGTCCAGTACCTGTACCAACTGGGTGCCGAGTGCGAGGTGCTGCGCAACGACGAGGTGTCGACGGCGCATGCGCAGGACGGTTTCGACGGTGTGCTGCTGTCCCCGGGGCCCGGCACTCCCGAGCAGGCGGGGGTCTGCGTGGACATGGTGCGGCACTGCGCGTCGATCGGGGTGCCCGTTTTCGGTGTCTGCCTCGGCATGCAGTCCATGCAGGTGGCCTACGGCGGTGTCGTGGACCGTGCGCCCGAGTTGCTGCACGGGAAGACCTCGCGGGTCGAGCACGGGGGCAGGGGCGTGTTCGCGGGTCTTCCGTCCCCGTTCACGGCGACGCGCTACCACTCGCTGGCCGCCGAGCCGGACACCGTGCCGGAGGAGCTGGAAGTGACGGCCCGGACGCCGGACGGCATCGTGATGGGTCTGCGCCACCGTGAGCTGCGTGTCGAGGGGGTGCAGTTCCACCCCGAGTCGGTGCTCACCGAACACGGGCACCGGATGCTGGCCAACTGGCTGGTGGAGTGCGGGGACGAAGGAGCGGTGACGAGATCGGCGGGGCTCGCCCCGGTGGTGGGCAGGTCGCCGGCGTGACCGCGCTGCGCCCCGAGCGCGAGTCCGGTGCCGGGAACGGGGAGTCCTTCACGGAGGGCTCCGCGTACGGCACCGGCGGCGAGCAGGGGACCTCGTACGGGCAGCAGCAGCCGTACGGGGCACCCGGCACGCTCGGGGGCGGCGACTGGTACGACACCACCCAGCAGGGTGCCTACTCCTACGGTGGCGCGGGTTCGGCCGGTCCGGGTTCGGCCGGTCCGGGTTCGGCCGGCGGTGGTGCGGCCGGCGGTGGTGCGGCCGGGTCCGAGGACAGCACCGCGTATCTGCCGACCGTCGACGAGGGCGCGTACCTGCCGCCCGTGGACGAGGAGACGATGGCGCTGCGGATCCCTGATCCGCCGCCGCAGCGCAGGGAGTCCCCGGCGGGTGCCGGGGGCCGGGCGGAGCGCAGGAAGGCCGCCAAGAGGCGTCAGGGCCGCCGTGGTGGGACGAACAGCCCTTCCGAGGCCCGCGACGCCCCGGAGGGCCGCAGCGGGCCCCGGGCGCCGCTCTCGCGGGTGGAGGCGCGGCGGCGGGCCCGGGAACGGAAGGCCAGTCCCGCCGTCATCGCGAGCCGGGGGATCGGCGAGGTGTTCATCACCTGCGGTGTGCTGATGCTGCTGTTCGTCACCTACCAGTTGTGGTGGACGAACGTGCGCGCACAGGCACAGGCCGGCCAGGAGGCCAGCGACCTCCAGAGCGACTGGGCCAACGGTGAGCGCAAGCCGGGCGCGTTCGAGCCGGGGCAGGGTTTCGCGTTGCTGCACATCCCGCGGCTGGACGTGGTGGTGCCGATCGCCGAGGGCATCGACAGCAAGAAGGTGCTCGACCGGGGCATGGTGGGCCACTACGCGGAGGGCGCCCTGAAGACGGCGATGCCCGACGACAAGGAGGGCAACTTCGGGGTCGCGGGGCACCGCAACACGCACGGGGAGCCGTTCCGGTACATCAACCGGCTGGAGCCGGGCGACCCGATCGTCGTGGAGACGCAGGACACGTACTTCGTCTACAAGATGGCGTCGATCCTGCCGGTGACACCGCCGAGCAACGTGAGCGTCCTCGAACCGGTTCCGAAGCAGTCGGGCTTCACCGAGCCGGGCCGCTACATCACGCTGACCACCTGCACGCCGGAGTTCACCAGCAAGTACCGCATGATCGTCTGGGGCAAGATGGACGAGGAACGGCCGCGCAGCAAGGGCAAGCCGGATGCGCTCGTCAGTTAAGGGCAGAGGAAACGTGGCAGCGACCGCCGACGACACCGAAGAGCACAGCGCCAGGCCCGCGTCACCGCAGCCCCCGGCCCGCCGCCGTATGGGACCGGGCGCGATACTGGTCAGTGCCCTCGGGGAACTCCTCATCACCGCGGGTCTGGTGCTCGGCCTGTTCGTCGTCTACTCGCTGTGGTGGACGAACGTGCTCGCCGACCGCGAGGCGGGCAAGCAGGCCGACAAGGTGCGCGACAACTGGGCCCAGGGGCCCGGCGGCGACGGCGCCGGTGACGGGCCCGCCTCCTACGACAGCAAGAACGGCATCGGCTTCCTGCACGTGCCCGCGATGGGCGGCGACGACATCCTGATCGAGAAGGGCACCACGATGAAGGTGCTCAACGACGGCGTCGCCGGCTACTACACCGATCCCGTGAAGGCGACCCTGCCGACGTCCGGCAAGAAGGGCAACTTCTCGCTGGCCGCGCACCGGGACGGCCACGGGGCCAAGTTCCACGACATCCACAAGATCGAGGACGGCGACCCGATCGTCTTCGAGACGAAGGACACCTGGTACGTCTACAAGACCTACGCGATCCTTCCCGAGACCTCGAAGTACAACGTGGACGTCCTCTCCGAGGTGCCCGAGGAGTCCGGCCGCAAGAAGGCCGGCCACTACATCACCCTGACGACCTGCACACCGGTGTACACCAGCAAGTACCGCTACGTCGTCTGGGGCGAACTGGTCCGCACGGAGAAGGTGGACGAGGACCGGACGCCGCCGGAGGAACTGCGCTGAGGCGACGCTGAGGCGAGAGAGTCACTTCGGGTATCTCTGTCGTCCTACAGGGCGAAGACCCGAAGCCGCACCTTCCTCTTGCGGCTTCGGGCCTTCGCGACCCATCCCCTGGCGCAGCGCCTTGAGACGCGCCCCGGCGGTCCAGACCCCGACTTCTCCCCGATTGACCGTGACGACTCCGGTCAGGGCGGCGATCGCCTGCGATTCGTGGCTGAAGTCGCAGGTGGCGACGGAGAGCGCGAGGTCCACGCGGTTGACGGCCCGCGCCGCGCCGGCGAACTTCTGCAGGTCGGCACCGGGCACCGTCCAGCGGCCGGACCGGTTCCTGCACGGTTCGCCGGTTCACGGTCCGCCCGTCCGCGGTGCGGCCGGTGATGCCGGTGCCCCTCTCGCTGCGGGCCTGCCGCCCGTCGACGACGTCGGTGCAGCCGTCGCGCCGCAGCAGGTCGGCGACCTGCTGCGCGAACACCTGCCAGGTCATCGCCCTGGGCGTCGGTCGGAGCAGAACCCGGATGCCCCGCCCCACCCGTTCGTTCGACCAGTGGTGGCAGGCGAAGGCCCGAGCGAAGCGTCGACGCGGGTTCGGGCCGGGTCCATGAAGAAGCCCCGGCTCCCTCCGAAGAGGGCGTCGGGGCTCCGTCGTGTCCTGGGTGCCGGAGGTGGGTCAGTCGTCCTCGTTGCCGCCGGTGAGGCCGCCGAAGAAGCCGCCGCCGCCGCCGTCACCCCCGTTGTTGCCGCCCTGGTCCAGGGTGAAGAGGCGGACCGCCGTGCCCTTGTCGACCTGGTTTCCCTGGCCCGGGTCGGCGCCGATGACGCGGGAGTTGGGGTCCTGCGAACCCTTGATCTCGCCGACCGCCAGCCCGGCCTCCTGGAGCATCTTCTGGGCGTCCTTCAGCGTCTGGTTGTTGACGTTCGGGACGGCGACCTTCTCGTTCGCCTTGGCCTTGCCGACGACGATCTGCACCTGGGAGTTCTTGTCGACCTGCTGGTTGGGCTCCGGCGTGGTCGAGATGACCTTGCCGACCTGGTTCGGGTCGTCGACCTCCTGCTCGGTGCAGTTGCCGACCAGGTCGTTGGCGGTCATCTGCGCCCTGGCCTCGTCGCACGTCTTGTCGAGGACGTCCGGGACCGTCGACCTGGCCACCGCCTTGGCGACGGTGAGGGTGACGGTGGTGCCCTTCTCGACTTCCTCGCCGAGAGCCGGGTCCTGCTCGAGGACGGTGCCCGCTGTCTCCGTGGACTCCTTCTCCTTCGTCTCGACGACGAAGGCGTACTTGTCGCCCTCCAGCTCGGCCGTGGCGTCGTCGACGTTGTCGCCGACGACGCTCGGCACCGCCACCTTGGGCGCCCCGGTGGACACCACCAGGTTGACGGTGGACTCCTTCTTGACGTCGGTGCCCGGCTCGATGTCCTGCTCGCAGATGTTGCCCTTGGCCTGGTCCTCGCAGGGCTTCGAGGTGAACGCCAGGACCAGGTCCGTGTTGGTGGCCTGTTTCTCCGCCGCTGCCTTGGTCGTGCCGACGAAGTTCGGGACCGCGACGTTGTCGTTGCCCACGCCTCCGTTGCCGGAGAAGGCCCAGCGGCCGATGAGGATGGCGCCGATCAGGACCAGGACGCCCGCCGCGACCAGCAGGATCGTCGAGGTGTTGTTCTTCTTCTGCTGGCGGCGCCGGCCGGGGCGGTCGTCGTAGCCGTAGCCGCCGTCGTCCGGGTTCATGGGGGGCAGCATCGACGTGGCGGCGCCGGAGTCCGAGCGCAGGGCCGTCGTCGCCTGGCCGTCGGGGTAGCCGCCGTAGCCGGCCGCGCCCATCGTGGCGGCGGCGGCGACGGGCTGGCCGTCGAGGTAGGCCTCGATGTCGGCGCGCATCTCGTCGGCCGACTGGTAGCGGTAGTCGGGGTCCTTGACGAGCGCCTTCAGCGTGATCGCGTCTATCTCGGGCGTGACCTCGGGGTCGAAGACGCTCGGCGCCTGCGGTTCCTCCCGGACGTGCTGGTAGGCGACCGCGACCGGGGAGTCGCCGACGAACGGCGGTCGGACGGTGAGGAGTTCGTACAGCAGACAGCCGGTGGAGTACAGGTCGGAGCGGGCGTCGACCTGTTCGCCCTTGGCCTGCTCCGGCGAGAGGTACTGCGCGGTGCCGATGACCGCCGAGGTCTGTGTCATCGTCATGCCGGAGTCGCCCATGGCGCGGGCGATGCCGAAGTCCATGACCTTGACCTGGCCGTTGCGCGTCAGCATGACGTTCGCGGGCTTGATGTCGCGGTGGACGATGCCGGCCCGGTGCGAGTACTCCAGGGCCTGGAGGATGCCGATGGTCATCTCCAGCGTCCGCTCCGGCAGCAGCTTGCGGCCGCTGTGCAGGAGTTCACGGAGCGTGGAGCCGTCGACGTACTCCATGACGATGTACGGGATGGAGACCCCGTCGATGTAGTCCTCGCCCGTGTCGTAGACCGCGACGATCGCGGGATGGTTGAGCGAGGCGGCCGACTGGGCCTCCCGGCGGAACCGGGCCTGGAAGGACGGGTCGCGCGCGAGGTCGGCGCGGAGCGTCTTCACTGCAACGGTGCGGCCGAGACGGGTGTCATGGGCGAGGTAGACCTCTGCCATGCCTCCGCGGCCGAGCACCTGGCCCAGCTCGTACCGGCCGCCGAGGCGACGCGGCTCTTCCATAGCTACCTACCAGCCCTCTCCGTGGGTCCCGGCCGGCACGTTCGCGCGGCCGGAGGCTGCCGTCCGGGCCTACCGTACCCGGCTCGCTTTGTGTGACCTGGCCAAATACCGCAGCCGATACACGACCGGTACCGCTACGTGCACCTATGGGCGGCGGACGTGATCGGGGTCACTGCTTGCCCTTGACGACCGCCTCCATCACGCTCTTCGCGATCGGAGCCGCGAGGCCGCCACCGGAGATGTCGCCCCGTACGGCGTTGTCGTCCTCGATGATCACGGCGACGGCCACCGGTGAACTGCCGTCCTCGCCCTTGGCGTAGGAGATGAACCACGCGTAGGGGTTCTCGCTGTTGTCCACACCGTGCTGGGCGGTACCCGTCTTGCCGCCGACGGTGACGCCGTCGATCTGCGCGTTGGAGCCGGTGCCCTCGGAGACGACGGTCTCCATCATCGACTGGAGGATCTGGGCGTTCTCCGCCGACATCGGTTTGCTCAGCTCCTCCGGCTCCGTCTTCTCGATGGTGTCGAGGCTCGGGGCCTGGAGTTCGTCGACCATGTAGGGCTGCATCAGGGTGCCGTTGTTGGCGATGGCGGCGGTGACCATGGCCATCTGCAGCGGGGTGGCGGCGGTGTTGAACTGGCCGATGGAGGAGAGCGCGGTCTGCGACGGCTCCATGTCGTCGGAGAAGATCGAGGCGCTGGAGCGGACCGGGACGAACTGTTCCTCGGTGAAGCCGAACTTCTTGGCGTACTCGAGCATCGTGTCGTTGCCGAGGTCGGCGCCGATCTTGCCGAAGACGGTGTTGCAGGAGACGCGGAGTGCTTCGCGGAGGGTGGCGTCCTCGCAGGGGAGGTCGCCGTCGTTCTTCAGCTCGGTGGTGGTCTCCGGCATGACCCACGGCAGCGGCGTGTCGGTCTTGTCGTCCGCGCTCTCGTACAGGCCCTCCTCCAGGGCGGCGGCCGCGGTGAGGACCTTGAAGGTGGAGCCGGGCGGGTAGACCTCGCGCAGGGCCCGGTTCAGCATCGGGTCGTCGGGGTTTTCCTTTTTCTGCAGCTTCTGCCACGCCTCGGCGTCCTTGTCGCTGTTGCCGGCGATCGCGGACGGGTCGTAGGAGGGGAAGGAGGCCAGTGCCAGGATCTTGCCGGTGGACGGTTCGATCGCGACGACGGAGCCCTTGCCGCCCTGCTTCTCCAAGCCCTCGTAGGCGGCCTTCTGCGCGTCGGCGTCGAGGGTGGTGACGACGTTGCCGCCCTCCTTGTTCTTGCCCGTCATCATGTCGAGCGTGTTGCGGAAGAACAGGCGGTCGTCGTTGCCGGTGAGGATGCCGTCCTCGATGGACTCCAACTGGTTGGCGCCGAAGGCCTGCGAGGCGTAGCCGGTGACCGGCGACCACATCGGGCCGTCCTTGTAGGTGCGCTTGTACTCGAAGTCGCTGCCCGACGTTTCCTTGGAACCGGTGATCGGCTTGCCGTCGACGATGATGTCTCCGCGCGGCTGCTCGTAGCGCTCGATGGCGATGCGCCGGTTGTGCTCGTTCTTCTGCAGTTCGTCCGCCTGGACGTACTGGAGCCAGTTGCCGCGGATCAGAAGGGCGAGGACGAGGAACCCGCAGAAGATGGCGATGCGGCGCAGGGGCTTGTTCACGGTCGGACCACCTGAGTCATCTCGGCGTCTGGGTTGGCGGCGGGCGCGGGTGCCGGGCGGCGGGCGGTGTCGCTGATGCGCAGCAGGATGCCGATCAGGGCCCAGTTGGCGATGACCGATGATCCACCGGCGGCGAGGAACGGCATCGTCATGCCCGTCAGCGGGATGAGCCCCATGACACCGCCGGCCACCACGAAGACCTGCAGGGCGAAGGCTCCGGACAGACCGATGGCGAACAGTTTGCCGAAGGGGTCACGCGCTGCCAGGGCAGTCCGTACACCGCGCTCGATGATCAACCCGTAGAGCAGGAAGATGGCCATGACACCGGCCAGGCCGAGTTCCTCGCCGAAGGTGGAGAAGACGAAGTCGGAGTTGGCGGCGAAGCCGATCAAGTCGGAGTTGCCCTGCCCGAGGCCGGTGCCGATGACGCCGCCGGATCCGAACGACATGATCGACTGGCCGATCTGCTCACAGGCGCCGGAGGTCTCGTAACAGCCGAACGGGTCCAGCCAGGCGTCGACACGGGCCTGGACGTGGCTGGCGAACGAGGCCACGCCCACGGCGCCGGCGGCGGACATCACCAGACCGATCACGATCCAGCTCGTCCGCTCCGTGGCGACGTACAGCATGATCACGAACATGCCGAAGAACAGCAGTGAGGTTCCGAGGTCGTTCTCGAAGATGAGGATGAGCAGGCTGACGGCCCAGATGGTGATGATGGGGCCGAGGTCCCGGCCGCGGGGCAGGTACAGGCCCATGAAGCGACGGCTGGCCAGAGCCAGCGCGTCCCGCTTCACCATCAGGTAGCCGGAGAAGAAGATAGCGATGATGATCTTGGCGAACTCGCCGGGCTGGATGGAGAAACCGGCGACGCTGATCCAGATCTTGGCGCCGAACACGTCAGCACCGACTCCGGGCACCAGCGGCAGCAGCAGCAGGACCAGCGCCCCCACCATCGAGATGTAGGTGTACCGCTGGAGAATCCGGTGGTCCTTCAGGAAGACGAGTACCGCCACGAACAGAGCCAGCCCGACGGCCGAGTACAGCAGCTGGTTCGGCGCCGACGGGCTGAACACCCCGTACTGGCGCTCCGCCAGGTTCTGCAACCTCTCGGACTGGTCCAGTCGCCAGATCACGACCAGCCCGAGGCCGTTCAGCAGTGCGGAGAGAGGCAGCAGCAGGGGGTCGGCGTAGGCGGCGAACTTCCGCATCACCAGGTGCCCGACCGCTGCCAGCAGCCCGAGCCCCAGCCCGTAGGCGAGCAGCCCGGAGGGGACGGAGCCGTCGATGGCCAGCCCGACGTTGGCGTAGGCGAAGACCGGGATGACGACGGCGAAGACGAGTAGTGCGAGCTCGGTGTTGCGCCGGCTCGGCGCCCCGATCGCACCGATCGTGGACGTGTGCTGCGCCGATGGGTTGGTAGTACTGCTCATCGTGTGACAGGGCCTCTCACGGCTTGCCTACTGCTTACCGCACAGCGAGACGACCTTCTGCTCCTCCTCCGAGAGGCTGGGGCCGGGGCTGGGAGTAGGTGCGGACGGGGGCGTGGACTGCTGCGGTGCCTCGGTCGAGCCCGAGGGGGTCGGCGTCGGCGAGGCCTTGGACGTGAAGGAGGCGGGTGTGGTTCCCGTGGTGCCTCCGGCCTCGCCCTCACCGGTCTTCGCGCTGTTCTTGCTGTCGGCGGCGCGGCGCTCGGCTTCCTTCCTGCACGCGGAGGCCTGTACCGCGAGTTCGTCGATCTTCGTCCGGGCGCCGTGCAGGTCGCCCTCGGCGATGGTCGCCTCGACCAGCTTCCGCTGGTAGGGCGGCAGGTACCTGAGTTCGATCTCGGGGTGGTCCTTCTCGACCGTCGAGAGCGAGACCCAGGCCAGGTCCTGGCTGATGCCCTGGTAGAGCGCGACGTGCTCGCCGTTGGTGCCGACGTAGTACTGGGTCTGCGTCCAGCGCCAGCCGCTGTACACGCCGCCGCCGATGACGGCGAGGGCGAGCAGGCCGAAGAAGGAGCGCTTGAGCCAGCGGCGGCTCTTGCGGGGCTTGACGAAGGTGTCCCCGTCGTAGCCGAAGCCGTCGGTCTGGATGAAGCCGGTGACGTCGTCGCCGCTGCCGGGCGGGCCGAACTCGCCTTCGCCCTCCCCGCCGCCCCGGCCGCGTCTGCGGCCGAGTCCGGCGGCGCGGCCCGCCGGGGTCTGCATGGCACTGCTGTCGCTGGGCTGGGTCTGGTTCTCGGCGACGGCGCCGACCACGACCGGGGCGTCGGACAGCTGGCCGGCCAGGGTGTCGCCGGTGTCCAGGTCGAGGACGTCGGCGATGATCACGGTGATGTTGTCCGGGCCGCCGCCGCGCAGTGCCAGCTCGATCAGGTTCTGGACGGTGTCCTCGGGGCCCTGGTAGCCGGCGAGGGCCTCCTCCATGGTCTGGTGGGAGACCACGCCGGACAGGCCGTCGGAGCAGATCAGGTACCGGTCGCCCGCCCGGACCTCACGGATCGACAGGTCGGGTTCGACGTGCTCGCCGCTGCCGAGGGCCCGCATGAGCAGGGACCGCTGCGGGTGGGTGGTCGCCTCCTCCTCGGTGATCCGGCCCTCGTCCACCAGCCGCTGCACCCAGGTGTGGTCCTGGGTGATCTGGGTGAGGACGCCGTCGCGCAGCAGGTAGGCCCTGGAGTCGCCGACGTGGACCATGCCGAGGCGCTGGCCGGTCCACAGCAGTGCGGTCAGGGTGGTGCCCATGCCCTCGAGCTGGGGGTCCTCCTCGACCATCATGCGCAGCTGGTCGTTGGCGCGCTGTACGGCCGAGCCGAGGGAGGTGAGCAGGTCGGAACCGGGTACGTCGTCGTCGAGCGAGACGATGGTGGAGATGGCCTCGGAGGAGGCGACCTCGCCGGCCGCGGCGCCGCCCATGCCGTCGGCGATGGCGAGCAGGCGGGGGCCGGCGTAACCGGAGTCCTCGTTGCCCTCGCGGATCATCCCCTTGTGCGATCCGGCGGCGAAGCGCAGGGACAGACTCATGCGCACCTCGCCCGTCGGCTCCGGGTACAGCCGGTCGTGTCGAGCCACACTGCCCACCCTCCGGTCGGGAGCGCGCCGGGGCCCGGGGTGGGGGCCCCCACTGCGTGCTCGCTCCGCTCGCTCATTGTCGTACTACTTCCGCAGCTCGATGACGGTCTTGCCGATGCGGATCGGTGAACCCGGTCCGATCGGTGTGGGGGTCGTCAGTCTGGACCGGTCCAGATAGGTGCCGTTCGTGGAACCCAGGTCCTCGACGATCCACTGGCCGTCGCGGTCCGGGTAGATCCGGGCATGGCGGCTGGAGGCGTAGTCGTCGTCCAGCACGATCGTGCTGTCGTGTGCCCGGCCCAGCGTGATGGTCTGGCCCTGGAGCGCGACGGTGGTGCCCGTGAGGGTGCCCTCGGTCACGACCAGCTTGGTGGGGGCGTTGCGGCCGCGGCGGCCGCCCCCGGACTGCTGGCGCTGCGGCGGTGGTGCCTGCCGGGCGCTCTGTTGCGGCCGGGCGGCCTCCCGGCGTGCTCCGCGCTGGGTGACCCGCGTACCGAACAGGTCACTGCGGATGACCTGTACGGCCACGATCACGAACAGCCACAGAACGGCCAGGAAACCCAGCCGCATGACCGTGAGGGTCAGCTCTGACATTGCCCCCGCTTCACCCTTCGGCTTGCCGGTAAATGATGGTGGTGCTGCCCACGACGATCCGCGAGCCGTCGCGGAGCGTAGCGCGGGTGGTGTGCTGTCCGTCCACCACGATGCCGTTGGTGGATCCGAGGTCCTGGATCGTCGAGGGCGTTCCGGTCCGGATCTCGCAGTGCCGGCGGGAGACGCCGGGGTCGTCGATCCGCACGTCGGCTTCGGTGCTGCGGCCCAGTACGAGCGTCGCGTTGGAGATCTGGTGGCGGGTGCCGTTGATCTCGATCCAGTGCCGGGTGCGTCCGGCGGACGCGGGCGCGGCGGGGGGCCGCTGGCCGCCCGCGGGCTGCGGGTAGCCGTAGCCGCCGGGCCGGTCGCCGGGCGGCGGTGCGGCCGGCATGGGCGGGGCGCCGGCCGCGGGGCCGGCGGGCGGGTAGCCGTAACCGGCGGGCGGGCCGCCCGTGCCGGGCCCGCCGGGGCCCGCCTGGCTGCTGGAGGAGGCGAGCGTACGGCTGCGCACCCGGTACAGGCCGGTGTCGAGGTCGTCCGCCTTCTCCAGGTGCACCTTGATGGGGCCCATGAAGGTGTAGCGCTGTTGCTTGGCGTAGTCGCGCACCATGCCGGCGAGTTCGTCCCCGAGCTGTCCGGAGTACGGGCTGAGCCGCTCGAAGTCGGGGGTGCTCAGCTCGACGATGAAGTCGTTGGGGACGACGGTGCGGTCGCGGTTCCAGATGGTCGCGTTGTTGTCGCACTCCCGCTGGAGAGCTCCCGCGATCTCCACGGGCTGCACCTCGGACTTGAACACCTTGGCGAAGGTGCCGTTGACCAGGCCTTCGAGACGCTGCTCGAACTTCTTCAGGACTCCCATGGGGCACCTCCTCCGTCGTTGCCGTCCTGCGTACTGCCCTGTCTTCCACTGCTACTTCTACTGCGTCTACTGCCCGGTGCGCTGCCGCGTGCACCGCATAACCGGTACTGCTTACTGATCGTATCCACGCCCTGGTCGATCGGCTGGTTCCCCCTGCCCGCCCGGCCGACGGGTGTCGAGTCCGGCGGGGTTCCTCCGGGCTCCCCTCCGAACTCCTTCGGCCGTGCCTGTGCGAGCCCCCGCCATGGATCGTAGAGGGGGCCGTGGACCAGTGTCCCGCACCTGGCTGTGGGACTCCGCCCGGTACCTGGGGAGGCGGGGGGTACCGGTACGAGGTTGATACGTGAAGCGGTTCCCGACCGGTTCTTGATCGGTCCTCGCGGCGGGTGGGGGCGGCGCGGGCGTCAGGGGGCGGAGTGATGGGGCGGCGACCTTGATCATGCGTGGCTGCTCGGGGGCGGTCGGGGGGTGCTTCGGGGATGGCCGGTGCGCGGCCCGAGGGCTGCTCACGGGCAGCTCACCGGCCGCGGCGCTGCTCAGCGCGGGTGAGTGCCGGGGCAGGGGAAAGGGATGTGAATCCACCTCGGCCAGCGTGCTAATGTTCAGGAGTCGAAAGGCGCCGGACCCAGCGGGGAAGGGCCTGACGACACACCCAATGCGCGGGTGGCGGAATAGGCAGACGCGCTGGATTCAGGTTCCAGTGCCCGAAAGGGCGTGGGGGTTCAACTCCCCCCTCGCGCACACCGTCGAACGGGCGGCATCCATCTCGGATGCCGCCCGTTTCGCATGCCTGGACCGGGTGTGGCGGGTGGGGGCGGAGGCGGGAGCGGGCCCGGATCGTGTGAGGAACATCTCATGATCCTTTTGGGTGCGTGGTGACCGGACGTGCAGGTGTCGGCACGTTCCGCGGTCGAAATGAGAGGTGCGGGGCGACCGGGGTTCGAAACTGTGGCCGAGTGGCGCCGTGGGCTGCGGGGCGGTGCCGAACGCTTGTCGCGGGAGTCGAACCGACGGGTCGGTTCGACTCCCGGGTGCGGGCTCAGGAGCGGGGCGGGCGCGGTGGCCGTGGTGGTGGCCGGTCAGGGGGCGTGGACGAACGACCGGTACCAAGGGGCTGCGTGCGGGAAGGTGTGGAGGAACGGCTCGCCCGGGGAGCAGTCCAGGGTGGCCCAGAAGGTGTCGTCCTTGAACCAGTGGTCGACGGTGAGCATGCCGAGGTGGTGCAGGGCACGCGGGGAGCCGGCGGCCCGTGCGTAGGCGGTCGTGACGTCGACCGCGGCTTTCCCGGCAGACGGCTCCACGTGCGTGCGGACGGCCGTGAGCAACTCCGACGTGGAGACCGGGTCCGGGTGGTTGACGTAGTGGACGCCGGGACCGTGGGACGGGGAGAGCGCCGCGGCGACGGCCGCGCGGCCCAGGGTGTCGACGTCGATCATCGAATGCAGTGCCCCGCAGCCCGCCACGGTGGCCGACAACTCCCGTAGGAGTCCGGCCAGGCCGGGGACCATCCAGCGGTCGCCGGTGCCGTGCACCAGGTGGGGCCGCAGCACCAGGCCGCCCGCGTCGAGGACGTGCCGCTCGGCCGCGGCACGCGCGCGGCTGGTGGCGGAGACGGGGGCGACGGGGGCCTCGCCGGGCCGTACGCCCCGGAAGGGGCCCCTGCCGTGGACGGCGGCGGTGCTCACGTACACGATGCGGCGCACCCCACTGCGTACCGCCTCCTCCACCAGGGCCTTCGTGCCCCGGTCGTTGACCGCCGTGACGGATTCGGGGTCGCCGGTGATGCGCGAGGCGCAGTGGACGAGGACGTCGACGCCCGCACAGCTGCCCTGCAGGGACGCGGGGTCGGCGAGGTCGCCGGGGACGGTTCCGGTGGGCGGTGGTGCGCCCGGTGAGGGGTGCGCCGCTTGCGGAGCCTCGGGCGGCCGTGCGTTCCCGGCGGATGTGCGGCGGGAGAGCAACCGGACCCGGGTGTCAGCGCGCTGGCGTGCTGCGGCGGTGATCCGGCCGCCGATGAAGCCGGTGCCGCCCGTGATCAGGAGGTTCACCGTCACGTCAGCGACCGTACCGGGGCCGGGGCCAGGGCCGGGGCCGGGCTCGGGGGTGGCCCCGGGCTCCGTCGGCGGGGTGTGCGGACGAGGGTGACGGTGAAGACGGGTTCGCCGTCCTGCAGGCCGCAGACCCGTACGGTCACGTCGTTCCCGTCGTCCGTGTCATAGACCTCGGTCTCGAGGAGGCAGGGACTGTCCAGTTCGGTGTAGCGGCTGAAGGAGGAGGCCAGATCGGACGGCAGGAAGACGCGTCCGCCGGTTGCCGCTGTCGCCGCCTGGCGGGCCGCCTCGAACAGCACCATGCCGGGGACGTGGTCGTTGGGCCGGGCGAAGAGCACGGGGTGACCGGTGTCGACGCGCAGGAGCCAGGTGCCGGGACGGTCCGAGCGGGCGAGGAGGACGTCCTCCGCGCGGTGGCGGCCGACCAGTGTGTGAGGGACGGGAGGTAAGGGAGGTATCACGTCGTGCCGGCCGGCCGGCCGCCCGGCTCGCAGCCGGCGGTACGCGGCCGGCGAGGTGCAGCCCATGCTGCCGGTGCCCCGGGCGACGAGCCGTCCCGAGCGGTGGAACTCCATGACCGTCCGCATGCTGCTCAGACCGCGGCCCCGGCGGCGTACCTCGGAGCAGACGACGTCGACGGTGACCGGTTCCGCGGCGTCTGCGAGCAGCAGTTCGGAGGGGGCGGTGGAGATGCCCAGGTCCCACATGACGAAGTGGGTGTCGAGGGGAGCGCCGAATTCGGCGTGGGCGATGGCCATCGTCGTCTGGCGCAGTGTCTCGGCGACGATCATCGGGTCCTGGTGGAGGGCGTCCACGGGGCCGAAGAAGGAGTGCTCGGCGGGCCAGTGCGCGGTGACGCGGAAGTCGCGTTCGGACAGGCGGACCCATTGCCTCGGGAAGATGTCCGCCGCGCGGGTGCGGTGGGCGAGTTCCCCGGTGACCCGGATGACGGCGTCGGTTTCGGCACTGTCGCCGGCGGCCTGTCCAGCGGTGGTCGCGGGCGTGCTCCGCTGTCCGGTCCGATCCTCCGTGGGTGTGCTTGTGGTACCTGACTGCGGCATGAGGAACCCTCCGGATAGAAGGCCTGGCTCCGGTCGACTTCGCACTAAGATACGGACGAGTTGGTTTTTTTCAAGGGTGATCCACACCGTTGGGGACGAACCCGCAGTCCGCCCACGTGTTCGAACGTATCGCGGCACGGCGGTAGGGCGACCGCGCTGCTCCCGCCTGGCTACTTCACGGCGATCCACGAGCTCGACACAGATCCACAGAGATGCAGGAGGCACCCGATGGCGCGACAGGAGCGCGCGATCCGCACCCGGCGGACCATTCTGGACGCGGCGGCGGCCGTCTTCGACGAACGCGGTTACACCTCGGCGACCATCGGCGAGATCCTGGACCGGGCCGGGGTGACCAAGGGCGCGCTGTACTTCCACTTCGGCTCCAAGGAGGAGCTGGCGCTCGGCATCTTCGAGGAGCAACTCGCGGTCGCTCTGCCGCCCCAGTCCAGCAAGCTCCAGGAGCTCGTCGACTCCGGTCTGGTGCTGGCCCTGCGGCTGTGTACGGATCCGCTGGTGCGCGCCAGTGTCGGACTGGCCCTGGACCAGGGAGCGTTGGGACTGGACCGGACTCCGGCCTTCCGGATGTGGATCGACCAGATCACCCGGACCCTGGCCGAGGCGAAGGCGGGGGGCGAGCTGCTGCCGCACGTCGAGGTGGCGGAGACGGCGGAACTGCTGGTCGCGAGCTACTCGGGAGTGCAGCTCCTCTCGCAGCTGCGCTGTCAGCGGCAGGATCTGGAGCACCGGGTCGTGGTGCTCTTCCAGCACATGCTGCCCGGCGTCGCGGTGCCGGCGGTGCTGGCCCGGCTGGACATCTCGGCGGACCGCGGTCGGCGGGCCCTCGCAATGTGGCGACTGGAACCGGCCACGGAGAGTGTGGCCGAGGCGGGAGCGGGATAGCGGGCGGGGGCAGGCAGACGCCGTGTCCCAGCCGGTGGCAGGGGGTACGGGTGGGTGACGGTGTGGTCCGCCGTCCCGGAGTTGTCCACAGGACCTGACGCGTTTCGGCCACCTGGTTGTACCGTCGGCACGGTTGATGTCATGGCCTGCGCCGGTGCCCGTGTCGGCTTCGAGGCGGGCCGACGGCCGGATCGTCGTTCGCGTGCGGCCGGCCGACGTGTCGGGACGGGCGTACGTGTGGGCGTTCGGGTGAGGTGGTTGTGGTGACCGGAGTGGATGCCGGCGGGGCCGGGACGGGCAGGGCGGCGGAGCGGGCGGAGCCGGAGTCCGCTGCAGGTGAGGTGCGGCGGCTGCCGCGTGTACCGGGTTTCGCGGCGTGGCCGCCCGAGGGCTCGGCCAAGGAGGAC
This sequence comes from Streptomyces sp. NEAU-W12, assembly GCF_026242095.1. NCBI lineage: Bacteria > Bacillati > Actinomycetota > Actinomycetes > Kitasatosporales > Streptomycetaceae > Streptomyces > Streptomyces sp. NEAU-W12. The sequence continues at coordinate 191,883 of NZ_JAPJDM010000001.1, read as the reverse complement.
GGCAAGGCCCTGCGCCGGCTGGTGCCGCGCAGTGCGCATTCCGCTCTCGACCTCGATCCCTCGCGCCCGGACGCGGTCAGCGCGGTCGAGGAGTCCAGCCGTGGCCGGCTGCCCGAGCTGACGCCGATGCGGGTGGGCCGGATGGCGGCGGCGCCGTTCGCCTTCCTGCGCGGATCGGCGGGCCTGATGGGCCACGACCTGGCCCGTACCCCCATGACGCGGATCCGCGCGCAGCTCTGCGGCGACGCGCACGCGGCGAACTTCGGCCTGTACGGCGACGCGCGCGGCGGGCTGGTCATCGACCTGAACGACTTCGACGAGACGGTGTGGGGACCCTGGGAGTGGGACCTCAAGCGGCTCGCCACCTCGCTGGTGCTCGCGGGACGGCAGGTCGGCGCGGACGAGGACACCTGCCGCAAGGCAGCCCGTGACACGGTGGGCGCCTACCGTCGCACGATGCGGCTGCTGGCGAAGATGCCGGTGCTGGACGCGTGGAACGCCATCGCCGACGAGGAACTGGTCTCCCACACCGACGCGCACGATCTGCTCGGCACGCTGGAGCGGGTCTACACGAAGGCCCGTGCCAACACCAGCGGCCGTTTCGCGGCCAGGTCCACCGTGGCCGTGGAGGACGGCGGGCGCCGCTTCGTCGACGCCCCGCCGGTGCTGCGCCGGGTACCCGACGCCGAGGCCCTCGCGGTGGCCACCTCCCTGGAGCAGTACGTCGGCACCCTCCAGCCCGATCGGCTTCCGCTGCTGGCCCGGCACGCGGTGCAGGACGTGGCGTTCCGCGTCGTCGGCACGGGCAGCGTGGGCACCCGCTCGTACGTCGTGCTGCTCCTCGACCACCGGGGCGAGCCCCTCGTCCTCCAGGTGAAGGAGGCCCGCGCCTCGGCGCTGGTGCCGCACCTGCTGACAGCCGGCTTCGACGTCCCCGACGCCGACCACGAGGGCCGGCGCGTGGTCCTGGGCCAGAAGCGGATGCAGGTGGTCAGCGACAACCTGCTGGGCTGGACGACCGTCGACGGGCGGCCCTTCCAGGTACGGCAGTTCCGCAACCGCAAGGGCAGCGTCGACCCGACGGCCCTGTCCGCCGACGAGGTCGACGACTACGCCCGGATGACCGGCGCCCTCCTGGCCCGCGCCCACTCCCACAGCGCCGACCCCCGCCTGATCTCGGGTTACTGCGGAAAGAACGACGAACTCGACGAGGCGATGGGTGAGTTCGCCTTCCGCTACGCCGACCGCACGGAGGCGGACCACGCAGACCTGGTGGCCGCGGTCCGGTCGGGCCGGATCGCGGCCGAGATGGGGGTCTGAGCACTGCTTCACCGTCTTCGGCGGCTTCCCGGTGGCTGATCTGCCGCGGGACGTCGTCAGGTGCTTCTTCGTCCCGGGCCGATGGGGCGCTGCCGGACCTGTGCGCTCCTGATGCCTCGGCGCAAGACTGGCGGGCGGTTCCCGGTCTCGTCGTCGCGCGTGGCGGGGAGTACGGGTACTCCCAGAGCGGGACGGTGCCGCCGATTCCGCGGGCGGAGGCCGTGCTGTCCCGTCCGGCCGACGCGAAGTGCCCGGTCCTGGGGAAGCGGCCGGCTGCCGACGTGTCGGCGGTCTTCCGCTTCCGGTCGGTGGGCGCGGTCGACTTCGACGTGGGTCTGCGGGAGCTCCAGGGGCCGGAGCGACTCGATGTGTCCTGCGGGTCCCTGCGGGTCCCTGCGGGCCCCTGCGGGTGCCTGCGGGTGCCCGGGCGGCGGCTGGGCAAGCCGGTGGGCATGGAGGCCGGGGGTGGTGACGGCGGCCCTCCGGTGCTGGGGTACGACGTCGGGGCCGGTCGGGTCGGGGGGTGGGTGGAGCCGGTGGGCCGTGCCCCCGGTCGGCCGGGGCGGAGGGGGCGGTGGGCTGTCGGGAGACGGGGGTGGTGGGATCCGGGGGGCGGCGGTCGTGGCCTACGCTGTCCGGGTGACGACCTCGGAAGGTGAGCAGGGCAGCGGCGGTGCCGGTGCGGAGCAGGTGGCGGCCGACGGTGGTGCGCAGCGGCCCGAGGCACGGCTGGAGCAGGCCGTGCGGGCCGCGGAGCGGGCGCTGATCGAGTTCGAGATCGCGGTGGACACCTTCCGCATCGAGGTCGAGAACTTCTCCCGGCTGCACGAGCAGCGGCTCGGCCCCGTGTACGCCCGCCTCGAGGAGCTGGACACCCGCATCCTGGAAGCCAGAGCCACCCGCAGCGGTGATCCCGAGGACCGCCGGTTGGCCGACGACGCGCGCTCCCGGCTGCAGCCGATCCCCGGTGTGGAGGAACTGCTGGGCGGCTGGATGGACGGCAACGGTCTCTTCCCCGAGGCCGCGGCCATGCTCACCGACCAGCCGGTCCGGCCCCCGGAGCGGGTGCGGCCCAGCGAGGAGGCGCGCAAGCTCTACCGCGACCTCGCCCGCAAGGCCCACCCGGACCTGGCGCAGGAAGAGGCGGAACGCCATCGCCGTGAGGAGTTCATCACCCGCGTCAACGCCGCCTACGCCCGCGGCAGCGAGGCCGAGCTGCGGGAGCTCACCGCGGAATGGGCGGCGGGCCCGAAGCTCAAGGAGCAGGCCCCGAGCGCCGGCGAAGAGCTCTACGCCCGGCTCGAATGGCTTGCCCGGCGCAAGGAACTGCTCACCCTGGTCGCGAAGGAGCTCGAGGAGGGCGCCATCGGCTCGATGCTCCGGCTGGCCCCGGACGACCCGGACCGTCTCCTGGAGGAGATCGCCGAGCAACTGCGGGCCCAGGTGGCCGAGCGCGAGGCGGAACTGGCGGCTCTGGAGTCCCTCGAGGGCTGAGCCGCCGGCCGACGGACGTGAGTCCCGGCCCCGGCCCGGGGCTTTCCGGTAGCGTCGGGGGCATGAGCTTTGCGACTGGGGTGCCCACGGTCGGGGTCTGTGACCTCAAGGACGGCGACTTCCTGCTGGATGTCCGAGAGAACGACGAGTGGACGTCCGGTCATGCCGGAGGTGCGCTGCACATCCCGATCAGCGAATTCGTCGCCCGTTACGGCGAGCTGACCGAGGCGGCTCCGCAGGACGGCCGGGTGCATGTGATCTGTCGTTCCGGCGGGCGTTCGGCCCAGGTCACGATGTATCTGGTCCAGCAGGGCGTCGACGCCGTGAACGTGGACGGCGGCATGCAGGCGTGGGAGTCCGCGGGACGCCCCATCGTCACCGATGACGGACAGCCCGGACACGTCCTGTAGTATCGGGAGGGGCGGGCGGCCGTCGCCGACCGACCGCGGATCCGGCCTCGGGACGTCCGCAGTCGCCGCCGCCACGGCCGCCACGGTCAATCACGGCCACCACCGCTTCAGCGGGTTTCAGCCCGGAGGATGCGACGCCGGCAGGTCTTCCTGGGCCTCCTCCGGTGCCGGTGCCGGGCCGTGCGGGGCGGGAGCCCTATGCCCGGAGTCCTGCGGGCGCCCTGCCCGCTGACCCGGCGCCGGTCCGCCCGAACGGCGTCGCAGGGGGCGGGGCGGGGATGGCGCGGTGTCTGCGGGAGGGGGTGTGCCACCGTCACCGGTCGAAGTCCAGCTCCACTCTTTCCGTCACCGGATGCGACTGGCAGGCCAGTACGTAGCCCGCCTCGGTCTCCTCCGCCTCCAGCGCGAAGTTGCGGTTCATCCGTACCTCGCCCGAGACGAGGAAGGCGCGGCACGTTCCGCACACCCCGCCCTTGCAGGCGTAGGGGGCCTCGGGGCGGTTGCGCAGCACCGTCTCCAGCAGGGACTCGCCCTCCTGGACGGGCCAGGTGCCGCCGCGTCCGTCGAGCAGGGCGGTGACCGTGCTGTGGGCGGGGGCCGGCGCCGCGGGGGCCGCCGGGGCGCCGGTGTCCACGTGGAAGATCTCCTCGTGGATGCGGGAGCGCACCACTCCGAGACCGCGCAGGGCCCGCTCGGCCCCCTCGACCAGCCCGTACGGGCCGCACAGGAACCAGCCGTCCACCTGCTCCACCGGCAGCAGGGCCGGCAGCAGGGCGGCGAGCCGATCCTGGTCGAGCCGTCCGGACGGCAGTCCCGCCTGCTGCTCCTCCCGGGAGAGCACCGGCACCAGCTGGAACCGGTCGGGGTAGCGGTCCTTCAGGTCGGCGACCTCCTCCAGGAACATCGTCGAGGCGGCCGTCCGGTCACTGCGGATCAGGCAGAACCGGGCCCCGGACTCGCGCTCCAGAAGGGTCGAGACGATGGAGAGCACCGGGGTGATGCCGCTCCCGCCGACGATCGCCGCGTACCGGCCGGGTGCGGGCGGGAGGGTGAACCGGCCCGCCGGGGTCATCGCCTCCAGCTCGTCCCCGACGCCGATCTCCTTCAGGGCGTACGTCGAGAAGGCGCCGTCCTCCACCAGACGCACCCCCACCCGCAACGTGCCGGGCCCCCTGCCTTCGGGGGCCGGGGAGCAGATCGAGTAGGTGCGCCGGATGTCCTCGCCGTCGGCCCTGCGCCGCAGGGTCAGGTGCTGGCCGGGGGCGTAGCGGTACTCCTCGCGCAGGTCCGGCGGGACGGTGAGGGTGAGGGCTGCGGAGTCGTCGGTGAGCCGGTCGACGGCGGCCACCCGGAGCCGGTGGAAGCGCGCCATCACAACTCCTTGAAGTGGTCGAACGGTTCACGGCAGTCCAGGCACCGGCGCAGCGCCTTGCACGCGGTGGACGAGAAGCGGCTGAGCAGTTCGGTGCCGGCGGAGCCGCAGTGCGGGCACCGCACGGGCTCGGGCGCCTCGGCGGGTGCCTCCTCGGGCATGGGCCCGGGCGTCCCGTTCGCCCAGGGCTCGCGGGCACGCGTGCGGATCGGCCCGAGGTCCACCGCGACCGCTCCCGACGCCTGCCGTACGCGCGGCGGGGCGATACCGGACTCCTGCAGCTTGCGGCGCCCTTCGTCGGTGATGTCGTCGGTCGACCAAGCGGGTGCGAGCACTCTGCGGACGGTGACCTCGCGCACCCCGTGCTCACGCAGCACCCGCTCTATGTCCGCCGACATCGCCTCGACGGCCGGACACCCCGTGTACGTGGGGGTCAGCTCCACCTCGACGGTGTCCGCACCGCGCGCGTGCACCGCGCGCACCACGCCCAGCTCGCGCAGGGTCAGCACGGGCAGTTCGGGGTCGGGCACCGAACCGGCCAGTTCGAGCAGTTCCGCCTCGAGTGCGGTGTCGGCCGCCGGGGTCACCATGTCGCCCCCGGGTGGCTGCGGTGCAGGTGCTGCATCTCGGCGAGCATGCGGCCGAAGGACTCGGTGTGCAGTCCCTGGCGTCCGGCACCGGCAGCCCACGCACCCGTGCGCGGGCTGCCGGGCACGGTGAGGGTGGCCCGGCCCAGTACCTGCGTGATCCGCTCCAGCCAGGACGTCTCCAGGTCCGGCCAGTCGACGTCGAGGCCCTCGACCGGCTGGAACATCTCGCCGGTGTACCGCCACAGCGCGTCCACGGCCCGCTGCATCCGGGTGTGGCCGGTGTCGGTGCCGTCGCCGAGCCGCAGGGTCCACTGCTCGGCGTGGTCGCGGTGGTAGGCGACCTCCTTGACGGCCTTGCCGGCCAGCGGTGCCAGCGGGCCGTCCCCGGCGGCGAGTTCGGTGTGCAGGAGGTACTGGTAGGTGGAGAAGTACAGCTGGCGGGCGATGGTGTGGGCGAAGTCGCCGTTCGGCTGCTCGACCAGCTGGAGGTTGCGGAAGGCGCGCTCCTCGCGGAGGAACGCCAGCTCGTCCTCGTCGCCCGCCATCGACAGCAGCACGCGGGCCTGGCCCAGCAGGTCCAGCGCGATGTTGGCGAGGGCGACCTCCTCCTCCAGCACGGGGGCGTGGCCGGCCCACTCGCCCAGGCGGTGGGAGAGCACCAGGGCGTCGTCGCCGAGCGCGAGTGCGGCCGCCGTGAGGACGGCGTCCCGGGAGGGTGCACGGGTGCCGGAGCGGGGTGTCGTCGTCACAGGTGGCGCACCCCCTCGGGGATCTCGTAGAACGTCGGGTGCCGGTAGGGCTTGTCGGCCGCCGGTTCGAAGAACGGGTCCTTCTCGTCGGGTGAGGAGGCGGTGATCGCGGACGACGGCACGACCCAGATCGAGACGCCCTCGCCGCGGCGGGTGTACAGATCGCGGGCATTGCGCAGGGCCAGCTCCGCGTCCGGGGCGTGCAGGCTGCCGGCGTGGGTGTGGGACAGTCCCCGGCGCGAGCGCACGAAGACCTCCCACAGGGGCCAGTCGGTGTCGGTCATCCGCGGGTCGCTCCTGTCTCACCGGTGGTGTGCTTGGCCGCGTAGGCGGCCGCCGACTCCCTGACCCAGGCACCCTCCTCGTGGGCACGCCTGCGCCGGGTCAGCCGCTCCTCGTTGCACGGGCCGTTGCCCGCCAGGACGTCCCGGAACTCCGTCCAGTCGATCGGGCCGAAGTCGTGCTGTCCCCGTTCCTCGTTCCAACGCAGGTCCGGGTCGGGGAGGGTGAGGCCGAGCGACTCGGCCTGGGGGACGCAGATGTCGACGAAGCGCTGCCGCAGTTCGTCGTTGGAATGCCGCTTGATCCTCCAGGCCATCGACTGCGCGGAGTGCTGCGACTCGTTGTCGGGAGGGCCGAACATCATCAGCGACGGCCACCACCAGCGGTCCACCGCGTCCTGCGCCATCGCGTGCTGTTCCGGGGTGCCGCGGCTCAGCGCCAGCAGCAGCTCGTAACCCTGGCGCTGGTGGAAGGACTCCTCCTTGCAGATACGCACCATCGCGCGCGCGTACGGGCCGTAGGAGCAGCGGCACAGCGGCACCTGGTTGGTGATCGCGGCGCCGTCCACCAGCCAGCCGATCGCGCCGACGTCGGCCCAGGTCAGCGTGGGGTAGTTGAAGATCGAGGAGTACTTCTGGCGGCCGGAGTGCAACTTGTCCAGCAGCTCGTCGCGCCCCGTCCCGAGGGTTTCGGCGGCGCTGTAGAGGTACAGGCCGTGTCCCGCCTCGTCCTGCACCTTGGCCATCAGGATCGCCTTGCGGCGCAGCGAGGGCGCGCGGGTGATCCAGTTGGCCTCCGGCTGCATGCCGATGATCTCGGAGTGCGCGTGCTGGGCGATCTGCCGGACGAGCGTGGCGCGGTAGGCGTCGGGCATCCAGTCGCGCGGTTCGATCCGCTCGTCGGCGGCGACGGCCGCGTCGAAGGCGCGCTCGTACTCCGCGCCGCCGTCCGCGCCGTCACCCGCGTCGGCGCCGACGCTGTCGACTGCTGTCGCCATGAGGTCCCCTCCGACCTGGTTTCTTCCCGGAACACGCTCCCGACCGATCGTTCGGTTCGTGCGGTTCCATGGTGAGACGGGCGCCACGAGGTGTCAACAGCTGTGGACAACCTGCGGGCGGCACCGTCGAGGGCGGGCCGCCCGTGGGCGGCCCGGGGTCGGCCGGGCCCGGCCGTGGACGTGGTGACGGCCACGGAATGCGCGGACCGCTGGGACTGTGCCGGGACGGCCGGTGCTGAGTACCGTTCCCGTGCGACGCCGCGAAGCGGTGTACGGGCGGCACGACGCCCTCGCACGCCGCACGGTGGCGGCGATCGACCGGGACCCGGGCCGGGATTCCGGCCGGGATCCGGGCCGGGACTGTGGGAACGGGGCGGGATGGACGCGTACGACGAGGACTCGCACGCCCGGCACGGGCGGACCGGGCCGGGCGTGCCGGGCGGCTCTGCCCCTGCACTGCCCCCGGATCCGCCTGATCCCGCACCGGCGGGGCCCGCTGCCCAGGACGGTCCCCGGCCCTCGAAGGCCCCTTCGGCCCCGGACCCCCTGTCCCCGGAAGCGGACCCCCCGCCCTCCGAGCCCCGTACCGGCGTGGCCGCCCTCCCGCTCCGCCACCGGGCCGTTGCCGCCGTGGCGCTCGGGACCGTCGCGGTCGTCGTCTGTGTGCACATAGGCATGGCGTTCCTGCACGTCGCGCCCGCGAACACGGTCTCCAAGGAGCACGCCGAGGTGATCGAGGACTGGATCTACCCGGAGTTCGAGCAGAACTGGAAGCTGTTCGCGCCGAACCCGCTGCAGCAGAACATCTCCGTCCAGGTCCGTGCCGAGGTCCTGACGCCGGACGGGGGAGTGCGGACCACCGGCTGGTACGACCTGTCCGCCGAGGACGGCCGGGCCATCGACGGCAACCCCCTGCCCAGCCACACCCAGCAGAACGAGCTGCGCCGCGCCTGGGACTTCTTCGTCGCCACGCACGACGATGAGAACCGGCCGGTGGGGATGCGCGGCACGCTGGCCGAGTCGTATCTGCGCCGGATCATGGTGATGCGGCTCGACCGGTCGGACGCGGCCGGGCCGGGCGGTGTCGTGGACCGGGTCCAGGGCCGCTCCCGCACGACCGACGTGCCGCCGCCGGACTGGAGCGAGGAGGAGGTCTCCACGAAGCCGGTGTACCGCACGCTGCCCTGGTGGCCGGTGCCGGAGGACGAGGCCCGGGGAGGCATCGGGTGAACCGCTTCTCGACCGGGGTCTCCGGCGCCGTCGCACGGGTCGCCGATTCGGCCCTCGGCCCTCACCAGACCGCGGTGGTCCGGATCGGGTTCAGCGCGACCTGGCTGCTGTTCCTGTTGCGCGAGTTCCCCCACCGCCAGGAGCTGTACGGGCCCGACGGCCCGTGGGCCTGGGACCTCGCCGACCAGCTCGTCCGGTCCAACGGTGCCTTCACCGCGTTGCTGTGGTCGGACGGCCAGGGCTGGTTCGAGGCCCTCTACCTGCTCGCGGTGGTGTGGAGCGTCCTGCTGCTGCTGGGCTGGCGCACCCGCACCATGTCGGTGCTGTTCATGGTGGGGGTGCTGTCGCTGCAGAACCGCAGTGTCTTCATGGGCGACGGCGGCGACAACGTCCTGCACCTGATGGCGGTCTACCTCGTGTTCACGCGCTGCGGCCGGGTGTGGTCCCTGGACGCGCGGCGTGCCCGGCGCGCGGACGGGGCGCGCGCGCGGGGAGAGCGGCCGCGGGACCGGACGGGCCCCGCGCTGTGGGGGGTGCTGGGTTTCCTGCTGTTCCTGGCGACCCTGGCCGGCCGGATGGACGGCGACTGGTTCGTCCCGGCGCTGCTGTGGGCCGTATGGTCGGCGCAGGCGCTGTGGTGGCTGGTGGGGCGCTGTGCGAGGACCCCGCAGCCACGCGTCCTGCTGGACGTCGTCGCCAACATCGTGCACAACGGCGCCCTGCTGGTGATCATGGCCGAGGCCTGTCTGATCTACGCCACGGCAGGCTGGTACAAGATCCAGGGATCCCGCTGGCAGGACGGCACCGCGGTGCACTACCCGCTGCACCTGGAGTACTTCTCCCCCTGGCCGGCCCTCGGCGACCTGCTGACCGCCAGCGGCACCCTGGTGATGCTGGTGACCTACGGGACGGTCGCCGTACAGGTGGCCTTCCCGTTCACCCTGTTCAACCGGCGGGTCAAGAACGTGTTCCTGGCGCTCATGATCACCGAGCACGCGGTGATCGCCGTCGTCCTGGGGCTGCCGTTCTTCTCGCTGGCGATGATCGCGGCCGACGCGGTCTTCCTGCCGACGTCGTTCCTGCGCCGCCTGGGCAACGTCTTCGCGCGTCTCCACGCGTGGGTACGCGGCCCGGTACTCCGGACACTGCCGCCGCGCACGCGCAGGTGCAGGCGCGCGGGTGGTGTACCGGTGCCCGCACCCAGGACCGGGAGTCCGGGAGAGCCGGTGGGTCCCATGGACCGGGCGGAGCAGGAGGAGCAGGTGGACCGGACAAAGCAGAAGGAGCAGGAGGAGCAGGGGGAGCAGGGGGAGCAGGGGGACCGGGTGGAGCAGGCCGGCCGGGGACCGGTCGTTCCCGGGCCGGGGAAAGCACCGGGCACGCGCCCGTAGGCTGCACGTCATGGCAGCCCCCGACCGCGACACCGCCCCCGACGGCGCCTCCGTGCCCCACCCGCCCCCCGTGCGGGACACCGCTCCCGTGACCCGCTGGCACCGGCGGAGCGGGGACGAGGTCCTGCTCGACGGCTTCCACGCCCTCAAGCACGCCGTGCGCTTCGGCGCCGACATCGAGACGGCGGTCACCGCGGACCGGGCCGCCGCGCTCGCCCTCGCCGACGAACTGGCCCCGGACGTCCGGGAGTCGCTGGCGGCGCTGCTGGCCGAGGTGCCGTACGAGACGTACGCCTCGCTCGTCCCGCGCCCGCATCCCACCGCCGTCGCCGCCCTCGCCGTACGCCCCTGCCGCGCGGGCAACCTGGAGCGGCTGGCGCACACCCCGCGCACCGCTCCCGTGGTGGTCCTGGACCAGCCGCGCAACCTCGGCAACGCGGGCGCCGTGATCCGGCTGGCCGCCGGTTTCGGGGCGACCGGGGTCGTCACCACCGGCACCCTCGACCCCTGGCATCCCACCGTCGTGCGCGGCGGAGCCGGGCTGCACTTCGCGACCGCCGTGGAGCGGCTGTCCGTCGACGAACTGCCCGATGGCCCGGTGTTCGCACTCGATCCGGAGGGCGAGGACATCCGCGCGCTGAAACTTCCGGACGACGCGCTGCTCGCCTTCGGCTCGGAGCGCGGCGGGCTCTCGTCCGCACTGCGCGCGCGTGCCGACCGTCTGGTGGCGCTGCCGATGCGCCCCCAGGTCTCCAGCTACAACCTCGCGACCAGTGTGGCCATGACGCTGTACCACTGGAGTGCCACCGGGGGCGCACCCGCGTAGGAGCGGGTCCCACGAGGGGGCTCATGCCTCCCGGCGCACCTCGATCACCCGGAAGCGGTTGGCCACGAAGGCGGTGTCGGTGAGGGCCGCGTTGGCCGCCGGGTTGCCGCCGGAGCCGTGGAAGTCGGAGAAGGCGGCCGTCTGGTTGACGTACACCCCGCCGGTGAGGTTGAGGGAGAGCTGGGCGGCCTCCTCCAGGCAGACCTCTCGCACCGCCTCCTCGAACTCCGGGGAGGTCGTGTACGCGCCGACGGTCATCGCGCCCTTCTCGCGGACGGTGCGCCGCAGCAGCTTCGCCGCGTCGGACGCGGAGTCGACGGCGACGGCGAAGGAGACCGGTCCGAAGCACTCGTTCATGCAGGCGGCCTCGGCGTCCGGCTTCGCACCGTCGAGCTTCACGATCATCGGCGTACGGACCACCGCGTCCGGGAACTCCGGGTGGGTGATCCCGCGGGATGCGAGAGCGACCTCGCCGAGCCCGGCGGCGGCCTCCAGGCGGCTCCTGACGCCGGGGTTGACGATCGCGCCCAGCAGGGCGTTCGCGCGCGTGTCGTCGCCGAGCAGGCCGTCGACCGCCCGCGCCAGGTCGGCGACGACCTCGTCGAAGGACTTGGGGCCCTGGTCGGTGGTGACGCCGTCGCGCGGGATCAGCAGGTTCTGCGGGGTGGTGCACATCTGGCCGCTGTAGAGCGACAGCGAGAACGCCAGGTTGGCGAGCATGCCCCGGTAGTTCCCGGTCGACTCCACGATCACCGTGTTGACGCCGGCCTTCTCCGTGTACACCTGCGCCTGGCGGGCGTTGGCCTCCAGCCAGTCGCCGAACTCCGTGGAGCCGGTGTAGTCGACGATCCGGACCTCCGGGCGTGTGGCCAGGGCCTTGGCGATGCCCTCGCCGGGCCGCTCGGCGGCCAGCGCCACCAGGTTCGGATCGAAGCCGGCCTCGGTGAGCACCTGACGCGCGACCTGCACGGTGAGCGCGAGCGGCAGCACCGCGCGGGGGTGCGGCTTGACCAGGACCGCGTTGCCGGTGGCGAGGGAGGCGAACAGGCCCGGATAGCCGTTCCACGTCGGGAAGGTGTTGCAGCCGATGACCAGACCGATGCCCCGCGGTACCGGCGTGAACTGCTTGGTCAGCGCCAGCGGGTCGCGCTTGCCCTGCGGCTTGGTCCACTCCGCGGCGGTGGGGGTGCGCACCTGTTCGGCGTACGCGTACGCCACCGCCTCCAGGCCGCGGTCCTGCGCGTGCGGGCCGCCGGCCTGGAACGCCATCATGAACGCCTGGCCGGAGGTGTGCATGACCGCGTGGGCGAACTCGGACGTCCGGTCGCTGATCCGTTTGAGGATCTCCAGGCAGACCACCGCGCGGGTCTCGGCGCCCGCGTCCCGCCAGGCCCGCATCCCGGCCCGCATGGCGGGCAGCAGCACGTCGAGGTCCGCGTGCGGGTAGCCGACGCCCAGCTCGATGCCGTACGGGGAGGTCTCGCCGCCCACCCAGTCGTCGGTGCCGGGCTGATCGAGGTCGAGACGGGTGCCGAGCAGCGCGTCGAAGGCGGCCTTGCCCGCCGCGAGGTCCAGGCTGCCGTTCTCCCCGTAGGCCTTGGGGTGCTCGGGGTGCGGGGACCAGTACGCGCGCGTGCGGATCGCTTCCAGCGCCCGGTCCAGGGTGGGCCGGTGCTGGGCGGTCAGCTGCTGCACGGTGTTTTCGGCGGCCATCGGGGACCAACTCCTCGTCGGGTTCGGGGACCGGGCAAAGCCTTGGGCGGAAGGCAGGGGCAGCGGAAGCCGGCGACGCCGGGACGGAGGACGCCGGGGCGGGGATGTCGGGGCGGGGGATGTCGGCAGTCGGGCGGTCGGAGTTAGAGTAACCGAACGATCGGTCGGGACAAGAGGGTCCGCCGCATCTGTGGACAAGCCCGTGCGGGAGGATCGCGCACATGACAGCACTCGACCTCAGCAGCCCCGTGGCCGTCGTCGGCACCGGCACCATGGGCCAGGGCATCGCCCAGGTCGCACTGACCGCGGGCCACCCCGTGCGGTTGTACGACGCCGTCCCCGGCCGGGCCCGGGAAGCCGCCGAGGGGATCGTGGCCCGGCTCGACCGGCTCGTGGCGAAGGAGCGGCTCACCGCCGCCGACCGGGACGCGGCCCGCGACCGCCTGCTGCCCGCCGACGACCTCACCGGACTCGCCGACTGCGCCCTGGTCGTCGAGGCCGTCCTGGAGCGCCTGGACGTCAAGCAGGAGCTGTTCGGCGCGCTGGAGGACGTCGTCTCCGACGACTGCCTGCTCGCCACCAACACCTCCTCCCTGTCGGTCACCGCCGTCGGCGGCGCCCTGCGCGTCCCCGGCCGCCTCGTGGGGCTGCACTTCTTCAACCCGGCCCCGCTGCTGCCGCTCGTCGAGGTCGTCTCCGGCTTCGCCACCGACGTCACCTGCGCCACGCGCGCGTACGAGACGGCCCGCGCCTGGGGCAAGACGCCGGTCGCCTGCGCCGACACCCCCGGCTTCGTCGTCAACCGCATCGCCCGGCCCTTCTACGCCGAGGCCTTCACGGTGTACGAGTCCCAGGGGGCCGACCCGGCCACGATCGACGCGGTGCTGCGCGAGTCCGGCGGCTTCCGCATGGGCGCCTTCGAACTGACCGACCTCATCGGGCAGGACGTCAACGAGTCCGTCACCCGTTCGGTGTGGCAGGCCTTCTTCCAGGACGTGCGCTTCACGCCCTCGCTCGCCCAGCGCCGGCTGGTCGAGTCCGGCCGCCTCGGCCGCAAGAGCGGCCGGGGCTGGTACGACTACGCGGACGGCGCCGAGCGTCCCGAGCCGCACACCGCGGAGCCCGCCGAGCCGCCCGCGTACGTGGTCGCCGAGGGGGACCTGGGGCCCGCCTCGGACCTGCTCGCCCTGATCCGCGAGGCCGGGATCCAGGTCCGCGTGGAGGACGAGGACCACGGCACCCGCCTGGTGCTGCCCAGCGGCGGCCAACTGGCGCTCGCCGACGGCCGGACCTCCGTGGAGTACCGCGACGTCGTCCACTTCGACCTCTCGCCTGACTACCGGGGGGCCACGCGCATCGCCCTGTCCCACTCCCGGGACACCTCCGCGCGGACCGTCGCCGAGGCCACCGGACTGTTCCAGGCGCTCGGGAAGAAGGTCAGCGTCATCGGGGACGTCCCCGGCATGATCGTCGCGCGCACGGTGGCGCGGATCATCGACCTGGCGTACGACGCCGTCGCCAAGGGGGTGGCCACCGAGGAGGACATCGACACCGCGATGCGCCTGGGCGTCAACTACCCTCTCGGTCCCTTCGAGTGGAGTCGCCGCCTGGGCCGAGGCTGGGCGGGCTCCCTCCTCGAGGACCTGCACGAGCGCGATCGGTCCGGCCGCTACGCGCCGTCCCTCGCGCTCTACCGGCACGCGTGCGCCACCGGGAAGCGGGAGGACACCCCATGACCACCGCCAGGCGCGACACGTACACCCCGGAGTCCCTGCTCTCCGTCGCCGTCCAGGTGTTCAACGAGCGTGGCTACGACGGCACCTCCATGGAGCATCTCTCCCAGGCCGCCGGTATCTCCAAGTCGTCGATATACCACCACGTGGCGGGCAAGGAGGAGTTGCTGCGGCGCGCGGTGACCCGGGCGCTGGACGGCCTCTTCGGCATCCTCGACGAGGAGCACGCGCGCGAGGGGCGTGCCGCCGAGCGTCTGGAGTACGTCGTACGGCGCATGGTCGAGGTCCTGATCGCGGAGCTGCCGTACGTGACGCTGCTGCTGCGCGTGCACGGCAACACGGGCACCGAGCGGTGGGCCCTGGAGCGGCGACGCGAGTTCGACCACCGGGTGGCGGCGCTGCTGAAGGCCGCGGCGGCCGACGGGGACGTGCGGGGCGACATCGAGGTGCGCCTGGTGACCAGGCTGGTCTTCGGGATGATCAACTCGCTCGTCGAGTGGTACCGGCCCGACGGGCGCGGCATGAGCGAGCGCGAGGTGTCCGACGCCGTGGTCCGACTGGCCTTCGGCGGGCTGCGCAGGGCGGGCTAGGACAGGCTCCGGGAGGGCCGGCCCGGTGGGGGCCGGCCCGGGGGCTCACCCCTGCGGCTCCAGGTCCTCCTCCTCGAACACCAGCAGGGTGCGCGTGCTGAGCACCTCGGGGATCGCCTGGAGCCGGGTCAGCACCAGTTCCCGCAACGACCGGTTGTCCGGGGTGTGCACCAGGAGCAGTACGTCGAAGTCGCCGCCCACCAGGGCGATGTGGGAGGCGCCGGGGAGCTGCCGGAGCTGCTCGCGGACCGTGCGCCAGGTGTTCTGGACGATCTTCAGGGTGATGTACGCGGAGGTGCCGTGACCGGCTCGTTCGTGGTCGACGCGGGCGCCGAAGCCGCGGATGACGCCGTCCTCGACGAGCCGGTTGATCCGGGCGTAGGCGTTCGCGCGCGACACGTGGACCCGGTCGGCGACGGACCGTACGGACGCGCGCCCGTCCGCCTGGAGCATGCGCAGGATGTCCTGGTCTATGGCGTCCAGGGGACGCGCGGGCGGCACCGGCCCGCTCCCCTCCGGACCCCCGGCACTCTCGGCCATTTGTTCAGAGGACACCCGGCCCCGCCTCCCCGCCATGGACGTACTGCATCCATCTCAGGCTGTGGAGAACCGTTTGTCCACAGCCTGGTGCCACCCGTAGCCAAAATGTGCCGGCGACCGAACAATCGGTTGGTGAGGCGCGTCACAGACGCCGCGCCCCACCAAGCCACTCCCACGAGGAGGTGCCGTCATGACGGTCATGGAGCAGCGGGGCGCGTACCGGCCGACCCCGCCGCCCGCCTGGCAGCCGCGTACCGACCCCGCGCCGTTGCTGCCCGACCCGGAGCCGTACCGCGTGCTCGGCACCGGGCGGGCCGACGCGGCCGACCCGGAGCTGTTGCACCGGCTGTACGCGGAGTTGGTGAAGGGCCGCCGCTACAACGCGCAGGCCACCGCGCTCACCAAGCAGGGCCGTCTCGCGGTCTACCCCTCCAGCACCGGTCAGGAGGCCTGTGAGGTCGCCGCCGCGCTGGTCCTCGAGGAGCAGGACTGGCTCTTCCCGAGCTACCGCGACACGCTCGCCGTCGTCGCGCGCGGGGTGGACCCCGTCGAGACCCTCACTCTCCTGCGCGGTGACTGGCACACCGGCTACGACCCCTACGAGCACCGGGTCGCGCCGTTGAGCACGCCGCTGGCCACCCAGTTGCCGCATGCCGTCGGACTCGCGCACGCCGCCCGCCTCAAGGGCGACGACGTGGTCGCGCTGGCGATGGTCGGCGACGGCGGGACCAGCGAGGGCGACTTCCACGAGGCGCTGAACTTCGCCGCCGTGTGGCGGGCACCGGTGGTCTTCCTCGTCCAGAACAACGGCTTCGCGATCTCCGTCCCGCTCGCCAAGCAGACCGCGGCCCCGTCGCTGGCCCACAAGGCCGTCGGCTACGGGATGCCCGGCCGGCTGGTCGACGGCAACGACGCGGCCGCCGTGCACGAGGTCCTGGCCGACGCCGTGCGCCACGCGCGCACGGGCGGCGGCCCGACCCTGGTCGAGGCGGTCACCTACCGCGTGGAGGCGCACACCAACGCCGACGACGCGACCCGCTACCGGGGCGACGCCGAGGTGGAGACCTGGAAGGAGCACGACCCCGTCGCGCTCCTCGAACAGGAACTGACCCGCCGCGGCCTGCTCGACGACGACCGTCTCGCCGCCGTCCGCCAGGACGCCGAGACCATGGCCGCCGACCTGCGGGCGCGCATGAACCAGGACCCGGTGCTCGACCCCATGGACCTGTTCACCCATGTCTACGCCGAGCCCACCCCCCAGCTGCGGGAACAGCGTGAGCAGCTGAGGGCCGAGCTGGCGGCCGAAGCCGAAGCCGAAGCCGAGCCCGGTTCCGGGGCCGAGTCGGGGGGCACGCAGCGATGACCACCGTCGCCGCCAAACCGGCCACCATGGCGCAGGCGCTCACCCGCGCGCTGCGCGACGCGATGGCCGCGGACTCCTCCGTGCACGTCATGGGCGAGGACGTCGGCACGCTCGGCGGTGTCTTCCGCATCACCGACAAACTCGCCGAGGAGTTCGGCGAGGACCGCTGCACGGACACCCCGCTGGCCGAGGCGGGCATCCTCGGGACCGCCGTCGGCATGGCGATGTACGGGCTGCGGCCCGTCGTGGAGATGCAGTTCGACGCGTTCGCCTACCCGGCGTTCGAGCAGCTGGTGTCACACGTCGCCAGGATGCGCAACCGCACGCGCGGCAGGATGCCCCTGCCGCTCACCATCCGCATCCCCTACGGGGGCGGCATCGGCGGCGTCGAGCACCACAGCGACTCCTCCGAGGCGTACTACATGGCGACTCCCGGCCTCCACGTCGTCACACCGGCGACCGTCCCGGACGCCTACGGGCTGCTGCGGGCCGCCATCGCCTCCGACGATCCGGTCGTCCTCCTCGAGCCCAAGCGTCTGTACTGGTCGAAGGACTCCTGGAACCCGGAGCAGCCGACGACCGTCGACCCCTTGGGCCGCGCGGTGGTGCGGCGGTCCGGCCGGAGCGCCACGCTCATCACGTACGGGCCGTCCGTCCCCGTCTGCATGGAGGCGGCCGAGGCGGCCCGCGCCGAGGGCTGGGACCTGGAGGTCGTCGATCTGCGCTCACTGGTGCCGCTCGACGACGCGACGGTGTGCGCCTCGGTGCGGCGGACCGGACGTGCGGTCGTCGTCCACGAGTCCGGTGGCTTCGGCGGTCCCGGCGGGGAGATCGCGGCCCGGGTCACGGAGCGCTGCTTCCACCATCTGGAGGCGCCGGTGCTGCGTGTGGCAGGGTTCGACCTCCCGTATCCGCCGCCGATGCTGGAGCGTCACCACCTGCCCGGCGTGGACCGGATCCTGGATGCCGTGGGGCGTCTGCAGTGGGAGGCCGAAAACTGATGGCACAGGTGCTGGAGTTCAAGCTGCCCGACCTCGGTGAAGGGCTCACCGGGGCGGAGATCGTGCGCTGGCTGGTCGAGGTCGGCGAGGTCGTCGCCGTCGACCAGCCGGTCGTCGAGGTCGAGACGGCCAAGGCGATGGTGGACGTGCCCTGCCCCTACGGGGGAGTGGTCACCGCCCGCTTCGGAGAGGAGGGCGCCGAGGTGCCGGTGGGTGCCCCGTTGATCACGGTCGCGGTGGGTGGCCCGGCCGACGGTGAAGGCCGCCCGGAGGAGGAGACGCCTTCCGCGGCGGACGGCTCCCGTGCCGACGGCTCCCGCGCCGACGGCTCACGTGCGGCGGGTTCCCGCCCGAAGGACCCACCGTCGACGGGTTCCGGCAACGTGCTGGTCGGTTACGGAACGTCGGAGGCACCGGCCCGGCGGCGCAGGGTGCGGCCGGGCCGGCCGGCGTCGAGCGCGACGGCGACGCCCGCCGCTTCCGCCGCGCCCGCCGCTTCCGCCGCTTCCGCCGCGCCCGCCGCTTCCGCCGCGCCCGCCGCTTCCGCCGCTTCCGCCGCGCCCGCCGCTTCCGCCGCGCCCGCCGCTTCCGCCGCTTCCGCCGCGCCCGCCGCTTCCGCCGCGCCCGCCGCGCCCGCCGCTTCCGCCGCGTCCAAGGCTTCTGCCACGTTCACGGCGAACGGTCGGGCCGCCGCCGAAGGGGAGGCATCCGCTGCCCGGCGGGCCCGCGCGGACGCCGGGGCGGTGGACGGGCCGGTGCCCGTGATCTCGCCGCTGGTGCGCCGACTGGCCCGGCAGTACGGGCTGGATCTGCGCGAGATGTCCGGTTCCGGGCCCGAGGGGCTGATCCTGCGGGCGGACGTGGAGTACGCGCTCCGGGCCGCCGGAACGCAGTCGGGCAAGGACAGGGGCCGGACACCCCCGCCCACCACCGAGCCGCACCCGCACGCACCGCAGACACCGGCACAGGCGCAGGCGCAGGCACCGGCACCGGCACCGGCGTACACGCCGGCCGTCGGAGTCCCGACTGCCCCGGGACCCACGCGCGTCCCCCTCAAGGGCATCCGCGGTGTCATGGCCGACAAGCTGTCCCGCAGCCGCACCGAGATCCCCGACGCGACCTGCTGGGTGGACGCCGACGCGACCGAGCTGATGCGGGCGCGGGACGCGATGCGGCGTTTCGCCGAGGACCGCCCGCAGAGCCCCGCGGCCGGCGGGCCGAGGATCTCCGTGCTCGCCCTGCTGGCCCGGATCTGCACCGCCGCGCTGGCCCGCTTCCCCGAGCTCAACTCCTCCGTGGACATGCCGGCCAGGGAGGCCGTCCAGCACGGGGCCGTGCATCTCGGCTTCGCCGCGCAGACCGAGCGCGGGCTCGTCGTCCCCGTCGTCCGGGACGCGCACACGCGCAACGCGGAGTCGCTGACGGCGGAGTTCGCCCGGCTGACCGAGGCGGCCCGTACGGGAACCCTGACGCCGGCGGAACTCACCGGCGGCACGTTCACGTTGAACAACTACGGTGTCTTCGGCGTCGACGGCTCCACTCCGATCATCAACCACCCCGAGGCCGCCATGCTCGGCGTCGGCCGCATCGTCCCCAAGCCGTGGGTGCACGAGGGCGAGTTGGCGGTGCGGCAGGTCGTGCAGCTCTCGCTCACCTTCGACCACCGGGTCTGTGACGGTGGCACGGCAGGCGGCTTCCTGCGGTACGTGGCGGACTGCGTGGAGCAGCCGGCGGTGCTGCTGCGCACGCTGTGACGGCTGTTCCTGCCGAGCGCGTTGTCCGTCCCCCCGCGTTCTCCGTGATCGCGGGGGCACGCATACTCGGGGGGTGACCGAGTACGAGCTCCTGGGTGCTTCCGGAGCCGCTGGCGACCGCACCCGTGATCGCGCCCCCGCGCCGGGCCGGGCGGCCTCTGCCGCGTACGACGAATCCGCCGCACCCTCCCCGCCCTCCACGCGGCCCTCCCCGTCCCCCCCGTCCTCCGTGCGCCCCGGGTCCGCCGCGCCCCTCGTCCACGACGCCCTCGTGCTGGCCGGTGGCGGTGCCCGGCGGCTCGGCGGCGCGGACAAGCCCGGGGTGAGGGTGGGCGGCCGGGCGCTGCTCGACCGGGTGCTCGCCGCCTGCTCCGGCGCTCGCACCACCGTGGTCGTGGCCGACCCCCGGCCCACCTCCCGGTCCGTGTCCTGGGCCCGTGAGGAGCCGCCGGGCGGCGGACCGCTCGCCGCGCTCGACGCGGGGCTCCGGCTGAGCACCGCGGAGTACGCCGTACTGCTCTCCGCCGACCTGCCGTTCCTCGACGCGGCCACGGTCGACGAGCTGCTGACCACCCTGCGCACGAGCACGGCCGACGGGGTTCTGCTGACCGACGCCGACGGCCGGGACCAGCCGCTCGTAGCCGCGTACCGGACGGCGGCCCTGCGCCGCGAACTGGCCGCGCTCACCGAGCGGCACGGCGCGTTGGCCGGGCTGCCTCTGCGCCGGCTGACCGGCTCGCTCGGCCTCATCCGCATCCACGGCCCGGAGGCGTCGTTCGACTGCGACACCTGGGACGACATCGCCACCGCCAGAGCACGCATCAGGGAGCATGGACACGTGTTGGACGAATGGATTTCCGCAGTCAAGGACGAGCTGGGCATCGAGCTGGACGTCGACACCGACGTCCTCCTCGACCTCGCCCGTGACGCCGCCCACGGTGTGGCCAGGCCGGCGGCTCCGCTGACCACCTTCCTCGTCGGCTACGCGGCCGCCCGTGCGGGCGGTGACCGGGAGGCCGTCGCCGAGGCCGCGCGCAAGGCCGCCGTCCTCGCCGTCCGCTGGGCCGACGAGGACACCACCGACGCCGCGTCCGCTCAGCCCGCAGACAAGCAGTCCGCAGACAAGCAGTCCGCAGACAAGCAGCCCGACGCCTCCGCCGCCGACTCAGCCCCCGGTGCGCGCCCGGCCGCCGAATGAACGCGCCCGATGCCCGAGCCGACAAGGACACCGGGAGCACCGACGAGGCCGAGGATCCCGACGACCTCGACATCGAGGAAGCTCTCGCCCTCGTGAACGACGCCTCCGGCCGTATCTCCGGCGACCCCGCGCACGCCCGTTCCCCCCGCAGGGGCGGGCCCCGGCCCGTCGCGGACGGCCCGGGTCCCGCCACCCGCCACCACCCCCGCCACGCCCTCCCCTGGACCGAGGCGCGTGCCGTCGCCGAGCGTGCGGCACTCCGGGGCACCGGCGGCCGGCCCGCCCACCGCGCCCCGGCCCCCGTGCCGCTCGACGCCGCACTCGGCCTCACCCTCGCCGTCCCTCTCACGGCCCTCACCGACCTGCCGTCCTTCGACACCTCGGCCATGGACGGCTGGGCGGTCTCCGGACCCGGGCCCTGGACCGTACGGGAGGAAGGCGTCCTCGCCGGGCACGCCGAGCACCCGCCGCTCACCGACGGCGAAGCCGTCCGTATCGCCACCGGGGCCCGTGTTCCCTCGGACACCACCGGCGTCCTGCGCAGCGAACACGGCCGTACGGACGACAACGGCCGGCTGCACGCCACCCCGCCCCGAAGAACCGCCCCGCCCGGAGCCGCCACCGCACCCCGGTCAGGGGGCGCACCCCACGCCGGATCCGCCTCCGCGGTCGCGCACGGACAGGACATCCGCCCCCGTGGACAGGAGTGCCGCAGCGGTGACCGACTGCTGTCCGCCGGCACCCTGGTGACCCCGGCCGTGCTGGGCCTCGCCGCGGCCGCCGGATACGACATGCTCAGTACCGTCCCCCGCCCCCGCGTCGAGGTCCTCGTCCTCGGCGACGAACTGCTCACCGGAGGCCTCCCGCACGACGGGTTGATCCGGGACGCACTCGGCCCGATGCTGCCGCCCTGGCTGCGCGCGCTCGGCGCCGAGGTCACCGCCGTCCGCCGGGTCCGCGACGACGCGCGGACGCTGCACAAGGCGATCACGAAGTCCGACGCCGACGTCGTCGTCACCACCGGAGGCACCGCCGCGGGCCCGGTCGACCACGTGCACCCGACGCTGCGCCGCATCGGCGCCGAACTCCTCGTGGACGGAGTCGAGGTGCGCCCCGGCCACCCCATGCTCCTGGCCCGCACCAAGGAGAACCAGTACCTCGTCGGTCTGCCGGGCAACCCCCTCGCCGCGGTTTCCGGGCTGCTCACGCTCGCCGAGCCCCTGCTGCGGACCCTCGCGGCCCGCCCGGCACCCGAGCCGTACGTGATGCCGCTGCGGGACACCGTCCACGGGCATCCGCGCGACACCCGGCTCGTCCCGGTCGTCCTGCGCGGTGACGTGGCCCTGCCGCTGCACTACAACGGGCCGGCCATGCTGCGCGGCATCGCGGCGGCCGACGCCCTCGCCGTCGTCCCCCCGGGTGGTACGCGGCCCGGCCAGGAGGCGGAACTACTGGACCTGCCCTGGACGACCGGGGGAATCGGGGTGTGTTTCACGTGAAACTTCCAGGCCAGGACGCCATTGCCCGCCAGGCGGACGAGCACTTGGTGACCCATCGGGTGAAGCTGCCGAGGAAGGTGGTCGAACACCCGGTCCGCCAGGTCACCAAGCGGCTGTCCATGGCGTTGCTCGTCCTCGTGGTGACGGCGTTGATCGTGTACATCGACCGCGACGGCTATGTCGACAACACCGACGGCACCCTCGACCTCCTCGACACCTTCTACTACGCGACCGTCACCCTCTCCACCACGGGGTACGGCGACATCATCCCGGTCAGTGACGCCGCCCGGCTGACCAACATCTTCGTCATCACGCCGTTGCGTGTGATGTTCCTGATCATTCTGGTCGGCACCACCCTCGAAGCCCTCACCGAGCGCACGCGGGAGGAGTGGCGACTGAACCGCTGGAGGTCCACGTTGCGTGATCACACCGTCGTCGTCGGATTCGGCACGAAGGGCAGGTCCGCGATCAAGACCGTCTGCGCGACGGGGCTCCGCAAGGAGCAGGTCGTGGTGGTCGACCCCAGCAGTAAGGCGATCGAGGCCGCGGCGGCCGACGGGTACGCGGGTGTCATAGGGGACGCGACGCGCAGCGAGGTGCTGAAGCGGGCCGAGGCCTACCGGGCGAAGCAGATCATCATCGCCACGCAGCGCGACGACACGGCCGTGCTGGTGACGCTGACGGCCCGCCAGCTCAACCGCGGCGCGAAGATCGTGGTCGCGGTGCGCGAGGAGGAGAACGCTCCGCTGCTGAAGCAGTCGGGTGCCGACGCGGTCATCACCAGTGCCAGCGCGGCCGGCCGGTTGCTCGGTCTGTCCGTGCTCAGCCCCGCGGCCGGCATGGTGATGGAGGACCTCATCCAGCAGGGCACCGGTCTCGACATGATAGAACGGCCGGTCATAAAGGCCGAGGTGGGCAAGTCGCCGCGGGAGATCGACGATCTGGTGGTGAGCGTTCTACGAGGGCACCGGGTGCTCGGCTACGACGACGAGCACGTCGGGACGCTCGAGCTCACGGACCGGCTGATCACCATCGTGCGGGTGACGCCGGGCACCCCGGTCACCCCCGACATCCGCCCGCTCCACGACTGACACCGTCGGGACGCCACGGGAAACCGGGGCGCCCCGGGAACACGAGAGGCGACGGGGCACGAGAGGCGACGGGAACACGAAAGGCGATGGGGAGTCCCCGGGGCACCTGCCCCGGGGACTCCCCGTTCCCGCCGGCCTCGTCGGCCCGTGTCACTTGCGGTTGTAGAGCCGCATCGTGACCGGTCCGAAGACCAGGACGAACAGGGCGGACCAGCCCAGCGACCAGGCGACCTCGTCGGCCGGCCAGTCCCCCGCCATCAGTCCGCGCACCGCGGACGCGAGGTGTGTGACGGGACTGTTGTTGACGAAGGCCTGGAGCCAGCCCGGCATGGTGCCCGGGTCGACGAAGACGTTGGACAGGAAGGTGAGCGGGAAGATCACCATCATGCTGACGCCCATCACCGACTTCTCGGTCCGCAGCATCAGCCCGAACATCGTCCAGATCCACGAGAACGCGAACGCGAAGACCACCAGCAGCACGATTCCGGCCAGCACGCCGGTGACCCCGCCGTCCGGCCGGTAGCCGAGGATCATGCCCACGGTGAGCATCACGGCGGACGCGATGGTGTAGCGCAGGGCGTCGCCCAGCAGATAGCCGACCATCGTCGAGGGCCGCCAGACCGGCAGGGTGCGGAACCGGTCGAAGACGCCCTTCTCGATGTCCGTGTTGACCGAGACACCGGTGTACATCGTGATCATCACGACCGACATCACCAGGATGCCCGGCAGCAGGAACTGGATGTACTCCGTCGGCGAACCGGCCAGCGCCCCGCCGAAGAGGTACGTGTACATCAGCACCATCATGATCGGGAACGCGGTGACGTCGAAGAGCTGCTCCGGCACATGCTTGATCTTGAGGATCGCGCGCCAGCCGAAGGTCAGGCAGGCCGACCACGCGCTGGGACGCGGCGGACGCTCCTTGGCGACCAGCAGCTCGGCGAGGGAGTCGGTGCGCACCGGGGCGAGTTCCGCGCTCTCGGTTGTCGTCGTCACGGTACTCATGCCGCCACCTCGTCCTTCGGGGCGTGGGAGTTGTCGGAGTCGTCGGAGCCGGTCTGGGTGTCGTGGCCGGTGAGGGCGAGGAACACCTCGTCCAGGCTCGGCTGGCCGAGCGAGAAGTTGTCGACGGTGACGCCGGCCGCGGCCAGTTCGCTCAGGGCGCGGGCGGCCTGCTCGGCGGCGGTGTCCTGGCTCGCGGCCGTGCCCAGGCGGGCGGTGAGCGTCACCGGGTCGGGGTCGGGCTGCACCGTCGCGTCGAGCAGGCTGCGCAGCAGATCCGCGGCGAGCGGCCGTTGATCCGGATCGCGCAGCCGCAGGTGGACGGTGCCGGCACCGACGGAGGCCTTCAGCTCGCCCTTCGTGCCCTCGGCGATCACCTTCCCGCGGTCGATGACGGCGATCCGGGACGCCAACTGGTCGGCCTCGTCCAGGTACTGCGTGGTCAGCAGTACGGTCGTGCCCTGGGCGACCACCGCGCGCACGATGTCCCACACCTGGTTGCGGCTGCGCGGGTCCAGGCCGGTCGTCGGCTCGTCGAGGAACAGCAGGTCGGGGGTGTTGAGGATGGACGCGGCGATGTCGATACGGCGCCGCATGCCGCCCGAGTAGTGCTTGACCTGCTTCGCCGCCGCGTCCGTCAGGCCGAACGCCTCCAGGAGCTGGGCGGCACGGGTGCGGGCGGCCGGTTTGCGGTGGCCGAGCAGCCGGGCCAGCAGGATCAGGTTCTCGGCGCCGGTGAGGTCCTCGTCCACGGACGCGTACTGCCCGGTGAGGCTCACCAGGCCGCGCACCGTGTCGGCCTCGCGCACGACGTCATGGCCGAAGACACGGGCGTCGCCGCCGTCCGGCCTCAGCAGGGTGGCGAGCATCTTCACGGTGGTGGTCTTGCCGGCGCCGTTCGGTCCGAGGACGCCGTACACCGTGCCGGCCGGGACGGCGAGGTCGACCCCGTCGACGGCCCGGGTCTCACCGAAGATCTTGACCAGGCCGGCGGTTTCGATCGCCAGGCCGGACGTCTGCGTGCTCATGCTTCGGGTCCTTCCACGTGCTTCCGGGTGCTGGGGCTACGCAGGGAGAGACCTTCACCGTCGCGCAAATTCATCGCTCCCGCACATGGGTTTCCCACGAACCGACCCAACGACGGACCCTGCCTCCGCCCATGGACCCAGGCCGGACCCTGCCTCCGCCCATGGACCCAGGCCGGACCCCGCCTCCGCCCATGGACCCAGGCCGGTCCTCGGACCGGTCCTCGTACCTGAGCCGTCCACGGCCCGGCCAGAGGTAGCGTCGTCCTCATGTATGCGATCACGATTCCCGAACCCGGCGGGCCCGAGGCGCTGGTGTGGGAGAAGGTCCCCGACCCCGTTCCCGGCGAGGGCGAGGTGCTGGTCGAGGTGGTGGCCGGCGCCGTCAACCGTGCCGACATCATGCAGCGGCAGGGCTTCTACGACCCCCCGCCCGGTGCCTCCCCCTACCCCGGCCTGGAATGCTCCGGCCGGATCACCGCACTCGGTCCCGGGGTGACCGGGTGGGCGGTCGGTGACGAGGTCTGCGCGCTGCTCGCGGGCGGCGGCTACGCGGAGCGGGTCGCCGTCCCGGCCGGCCAGCTGCTTCCCGTCCCCAAGGGGCTCGACCTCAGGCAGGCGGCGGCACTCCCTGAGGTCGTCTGCACGGTCTGGTCGAACGTCTTCATGGTGGCCCACCTCCGCCCCGGCGAGACACTGCTCGTGCACGGCGGCTCCAGCGGCATCGGCACCATGGCGATCCAGCTCGCCAAGGCCGTCGGCGCCAAGGTCGCCGTCACGGCCGGTACGAAGGAGAAGCTGGAGCGCTGCGCCGAGCTGGGCGCCGACATCCTGATCAACTACCGCGAGCAGGACTTCGTGGCCGAGGTGCAGCAGGCCACCGACGGCGCCGGCGCGGACGTCATCCTCGACAACATGGGCGCCAAGTACCTGGACCGCAACGTCAAGGCCCTCGCCGTCAACGGCCGACTCGCGATCATCGGCCTGCAGGGCGGTGCCAAGGGCGAGCTGAACATCGGCGCCCTCCTGAGCAAGCGCGCCGCCGTCAGCGCGACCTCGCTGCGCGCCCGACCGCCGGAGGAGAAGACGGCGATCGTCGCGGCCGTACGGGAACACGTCTGGCCACTGGTCGACGGCGGCCATGTCCGTCCCGTCATCGACCGTGAGATCCCGATGCCGGAAGCGGCCGACGCCCACCGGGTCGTGGAGGCCAGCAGCCACATCGGCAAGGTGCTGCTGATCGCGCCGTAGGACTTGCTGATGCCGGATGCCGGATGCCGGATGCCGGATGCCGGATGCCGGAGACCGGAGACCGGAGACCGGAGACCGGATGTCCGTGGGCCTCGGGCTTCAGCTCCGCCGCAGCCTGAGGCCCACGAACGCCAGCCCCAGCCCGAGCCCCATCAGGACCAGCCCGCTGCCCAGCGGCAGGATGCGCAGCATGGGCTCGGCGGAGCGCCCGGTGCCGGTGGCGGCGTTCGCCGCGGGCTGCCGCGACATCTCGGAGGGCACCGGGACGGCGGTCTCCCGGGACTGGGCCGCGTCCGGGGCGGGCCCGGTGTCCGCCGCGCCGACCTGGGCCCTGCCCGGCTTCTCGGGGGCGCCGCTCACGCCGTCGCCCGGTCCGTCGTCCCGTCCACCCCACGGGTCCGCCTCCCCGGCCCCTCGGGGGCCCTCGGGCCTCTCGCCCGGCTCCTCCGGCGCGGGTACCTCCCGCCCCGGCCGCTTCCTTCCCTCCCCGGGCCGGCTGCCGGCCCGGGAGGGCTCGGCGGAGGGGGAGAGGGACGGTTTCGCGGCCGGGGCGGAAGCCGGGCGGAAGGAGGGGGAAGCGGAAGAGGGGGCGAAGGAGGCGGAGGAAGACCGCGTGGTCGCGCGGGAGGGCGCGTCGGGCGGCCCGCCCAGCGCCTCCCGGTGCCCGCCCACCACCCCGTCGGCGCCGTACGCCACCGACGTACCGAAGGGCGCCGCGACAGGTCCGTACGGCAGCATCGCCCCCACTCCCGCTCCCGCTCCGGTCACCGCCCCTGTCATCACCCCGAGCACGACACCCGCTCGCAGGGCGAGCCCCGCCCTCGTCGCCCCCGTTGCACGTAGCCATGAAGTCACGACGGTGACCTCCCGCGCCGGCCGGTGCCCGTTCGCACCGTCGGCAAGATGGGCCTGATGGACCCCCACAGGCTCGCATTCCCGTGTGCACCCGGCATTCCGGATTCCCCCACTCGTGGGGCGTCAAGGAATGACCGGGGGAGGGCCGGGACAGTCAGGGGGCCTCGAAGGTGTACGGCGGGCGTGCGAGAGAATGGCCGTATGGAGATGCCGAGGAATGAACGGTCGCCGGACAATCCGCAGGTTCTGGTCGTCGGCCAGGACGGCATGGCGCTCGGCGGGGGCACCGGGGACGAGGACTCCCGCGAGGTCCCGGTGACGGACCAGGTGGAGCAGCCCGCGAAGGTCATGCGGATCGGCAGCATGATCAAGCAGCTGCTGGAGGAGGTGCGCGCGGCTCCTCTGGACGAGGCCAGCCGGGTCCGGCTCAAGGAGATCCACGCCAGCTCGGTGAAGGAGCTGGAGGACGGACTCGCGCCCCAGTTGGTCGAGGAGCTGGAGCGGCTCTCGCTGCCCTTCACGGACGAGGCGACTCCGAGCGACTCCGAACTGAGGATCGCGCAGGCCCAGTTGGTGGGCTGGCTGGAGGGCCTCTTCCACGGTATCCAGACCACGCTCTTCGCCCAGCAGATGGCCGCGCGCGCCCAGTTGGAGCAGATGCGCCGGGCCCTTCCGCCGGGCGTCGGCGACGGCGGCCACGAGGAGCCCCCGATGGGCGGCCGCGTGGGCGGCCCCTACCTGTAGCCGGCCGCTCGTCCCCGCCCCGCTGCGACAGGAACGGAACAGCCGGACAGGGGCAGACCGGACAGGAGCAACCGAAAGGGGCCCGGCATCGAAGCCGGGCCCCTTTCGTGCGTCCTCGTGGACTTGTCCCTGTGGGCTCAGGCGCTCGGCGGGTTGCCCGTGGAGACGTCGAGCTGGATCTTGGGCATGTCCTCGGGGTCGACGTCCGTACCGGCGGCGGGGAACTGGTTCATGACCGAGCCTTCGCCGTACGTGTTCTCGTCGACGGTGCGCACCTCCAGGTCCCACCCGGCGGCCTGGAAGCACTCCTTGACCGACTTGATGTACTTGAACTTCAGCTTCGGGAGCTGGATCTTGTCCTCGTCGTTGTAGGACTCCCGGGGGTCCGTGCACTCCTCCGGGTCGATCGTCTTGCTCGTGTCGGGTCCGCGGTGGCCGGACACCTGGGAGGCCGCCGCCGACGCCGACACCGACGCGCTGACGCCCGGGTCGCCGCCCTCGTTGTTCTCGTCACCGCCGCCGTTGGCCAGCAGGGCCGCGAGCAGCCCGCCGACGGCGAGGACGGACACGGCGATCGAGCCGATGATCACCGGCTTGTTGTTCCTGCCGCCGCCCGGTCCGCCCGAACCCGAAGCCTGGGGCGTCAGGTTGTACGGCGGCGGCGTCGACGGACCCCCCTGCTGCGCGCCGTACGGGGAATGAGGTGTCGGGTAGCCGCCCTGCGGGGCGCCCTGCTGCGGATAGCCGTACGCCGACGGGGCCGGGGCGCCGTACGGGTTCGCGGTGTGCTGCTGGGGCGGGACCGGCGTGTACGGGGTCTGGACGCTGCCCTGGGCCGCCGGCGCCGACTGGTCGACGGGCGGGAACACCGCGGAGCCGACGCCCGCGCCGCTCTGCCCGTGCGTGCCGGGGACGATGCTCGGCGGGGCGGCCTGGAAGGACTGGCTCACCCGCAGGCACTCGCCGCGCATGGCCTCGGCGCTGGGGAAGCGCTCGTTCGGGTTCTTCTTCAGCGCGCGGGTGATCAGCGCGTCCACGGCCAGGGGCAGCGCGCGGTTGACCGAGGAGGCGAGCGGAGGCTCCTCCTGTACGTGCGCGTACGCGATGGCCAGCGGCGAGTCGGCGTCGAACGGAAGCCGTCCGGTGACCAGTTGGAAGAGCATGATGCCGACCGAGTACAGGTCGGAGCGGGCGTCGACGCCCCGTCCGAGCGCCTGCTCGGGCGAGAGGTACTGCGGGGTGCCGACGACCATGCCGGTCTGTGTCATCGACGTCACACCGGACTGCATGGCGCGGGCGATGCCGAAGTCCATCACCTTGACCACGCCGCGCTTGGTCGTCATCACGTTGCCCGGCTTGATGTCCCGGTGGACCAGGCCCATCTCGTGGCTGATCTCCAGGGCGGCCAGCACGTCCGCGGTGATCTTCAGCGCCTTGTCGGCGGGCATCGCGCCCTGCTGCCGCACGTCCTCGTCGAGCACGGAGCCGAGCGGGCGGCCCTCGACGTACTCCATGACGATGTACGGCGTCAGCATGCCGTCCACGTCGTCCTCGCCGGTGTCGAAGACCGAGACGATGTTGGTGTGCGTGAGCTTCGCCACGGACTGGGCCTCGCGGCGGAAGCGTTCGCGGAAGGCCTGCTCCCTGCCGAGTTCCGTGTGCAAGGTCTTGATCGCGACCTGACGGTCGAGCACGCTGTCGTACGCGAGGTGGACCGAGGCCATGCCGCCCTGGCCGAGCAGGTCCCGCAGTTGGTAGCGGCCGCCTGCGAGCGCCCGACCCGCGTTGTGGCCCTGTGCGCCGTCCTGGCTCATGTTCCGCGTCCCCCGTAGCCTCTCCGGCGCTGCCGTCGACGACCGTTTCCTCGTAGCTCCCGTGCGCTATTCCCGGCCAAGTCTGCCCGAGGCCACGGACACGTCAAGCGTGGGGCCCGTTCCGTGACCGTACGGGACAGAAGAGTCGCGGAAGCGTTACAGGGAGGGGTGGGGCCCGGTCCGCCACCTGGCGGACAGAATTTGCATGACGATACGGACTGCGGGTTTCATGACCGGTCCGTCCCCTGCCGGTCCTGGCATCCCGTCCCGGACCGGAGGTCGGCGCGGAGGCTGTAGCGTGGCCGACGGAGACCGTGACAACACCGCGCGCACCGCGGGCAGAAACGACGGCGAGGACTGATGGCACAGCAGCAGCGCGCTCAGGGCCCGTCCGACCCCGAGGCGACTGGCGGCGGCATGTCGGACGCGCCGGACAACTGGGGTAACGGCGGACTCGTGGGCGACGGCCGTTACCGGCTGACGCACCGGCTCGGCCGGGGCGGCATGGCCGAGGTGTTCGCCGCCGAGGACGTGCGCCTCGGGCGTACGGTCGCCGTCAAACTGCTGCGCGCCGATCTCGCCGAGGACCCGATCTCCAAGGCGCGGTTCACGCGCGAGGCGCAGTCGGTGGCCGGTCTCAACCACCACGCGATCGTCGCCGTGTACGACTCCGGTGAGGACGTCGTGGGCGGCCAGTCCGTGCCGTACATCGTCATGGAGATCGTCGAGGGCCGCACGATCCGCGACCTCCTGCTCAACGCCGAGGCGCCCGGCCCCGAACAGGCGCTGATCATCGTCTCCGGTGTCCTGGAGGCGCTGGCCTACTCGCACGAGCACGGCATCGTGCACCGTGACATCAAGCCGGCCAACGTCATCATCACGCACAACGGCGCCGTGAAGGTGATGGACTTCGGCATCGCCCGCGCGCTGCACGGCGCGTCCACGACGATGACGCAGACCGGCATGGTCATGGGCACTCCGCAGTACCTCTCGCCGGAGCAGGCGCTCGGCAAGGCCGTCGACCACCGGTCCGACCTGTACGCGACCGGCTGCATGCTGTACGAACTCCTGGCCCTGCGGCCCCCGTTCACGGGCGAGACGCCGTTGTCCGTGGTCTACCAGCATGTCCAGGACATCCCCACGCCCCCGTCGGAGGCCTCGGACGGCTGCCCGCCGGAGCTCGACGGGCTTGTCATGCGCTCACTCGCCAAGGAGCCGGACGACCGGTTCCAGACGGCCGAGGAGATGCGCGGACTGGTGCAGTACGGGCTGCAGATGCTCTACGACCAGGGCGGCCACACGGGCACCTGGAACACCGGCCCGGTCGGCATGCACGACGGCCGGCACAGCCCAGCGGCGGGTTTCGCGGGCACGGCGGTGATGCCGCACCCGGACGCGTCCGGCACCGCGGCCATCCCGAAGCCGATCCTGCCCCACCAGTACGGCGCCGGGGACGACGGAGGCTTCGAGGGCGGCGACAACCAGGGCGACGGCCGCGGCAGGCTGTGGATCCTCGCGGCGCTCGCGGTGATCGCCGTCGTCGCGGGTGTCGCGCTGGCGCTGAACGGCGGCGGCGACGGCGAGGGCGACAAGATCCCGACCAGGTCGCCGTCCTCCTCGCAGACCGCCGAGGAGAAGGAGCCCAGCAAGTCGCCGGAGGAGAACGACGAGACCGAGGAGCCGGAGGCGCCGAACACGGACACCGGCACCGGCAGTGGCAGCGGTTCCGGTGGCGGTGGCTACGTTCCGTCGTACGACCCGGTCCCGTCGCCGCCGCAGAGTCAGCCGGAGCCGGAGGAGCCGACGGACGAACCGACGGACGTCCCGTCGACGCCGGCCGACACCGAGACCGAGGAGCCGCCGGTGACGGGCGGCGGCGAGGGCGGCAGCGAGGGCGGCACGGCCGACGGCGGTACCGAGGGCGGGACGGCCGACGGCGGTACCGAGGGCGGCGCGGTCGACGGCGGGATCACCGGCGGCTGACCACGGGTCACGGACCACGGGCGGGCCCTGCACCCGCCGTCCCACCCCGCGCGGAGCACATCCGCGCGGGGTGGCGTCGTGAACGGGCCGCCGGGCGTCCGCCTCACCCGGTGAACGCCGCGCGCACCGCCTCGTACTCCCGGGTCCACCACACCACCAGCGCGGCCGTGGCCGGGAACTGGGGGTCCGCGCGGGTGTCGCCGCGCTCGTAGTGCCAGCGGAGCATCCAGAAGTCGTTGAGGCGCTCCCACCACACCCGGTGCACCGCCGCGGCGAGCTGGGCGGGCGTGGCCCCCGCCCCGCGCCGGTACGCGCGGGCGTAGGACCGTACGCGGGGCAGGTCGAGGGTGCCCGAGGGCCGGACGAAGAAGATCGCCGCGGCGCGTACGGCCTCCTCCGCGCGGGGCCGCACACCGAGCCGGTCCCAGTCGACGATCGCCGCCGGCGCGTCCCCCCGGTACAGCACGTTGAACGGGTGGAAGTCGCCGTGCACCCACCCCACCGCGCCCCCGCGCGGAGGACGCCGGTCGGCGTGCCGCTCCAGGAGGGCCCGCCGTTCCAGGAGACGGCGGCGGGCGAGGGCATCGAAGGAGTCGGCGGGGCGGTGCCGGCGGACGCGGCCGAGCAGGTCGTCGACGAGGGTGAGGGTGTCGGCCGGGTCGGCGCTCTCCGCCGGAGCGCCGTGGGTCCGCGCGGGGGCCGGCATCACACGTTCCAGACCCGCGTGCACCGCCCCGAGCAGTGCCCCGAGCCGCGCGCACTGCCCCGGTGTGAGCTGTCCGCCGTGCCGGTGCCGTCCGTCGATCCAGGGGTGCAGGGCGTACGCGTGGCCGCCCACCACGGCGACCGTGCGCCCGTCCCGGGCGGGCAGTGGCGGGGCCACCGGCACGCCCAGATCGGCCAGGCGCCGGGTGGCCCGGTGCTGGCGGACGATCGCGGCCGGATCGGCGGTCTCGGGGTCGAAGTGGTGCTTGAGGAAGTAGCGGCCGCGGGTCGTCCGCAGGCGGTAGCCGCGGTTGAGCAGACCCTCGTCGACGGGCTCGCAGGTCACCGCGGAACCGGCGGAGTACCGGCGTAGCAGGGCGCCCAAAGGGGGTGCGCAAGGAACAGGGGGTGGTACACGTAGGCGCGACACGCGCCAGATGCTAGGGCACCGCGCGAGGCCGTGAGCTGGGCGTTGTCACAGGCAGTCATTTACGGTCGCACTATGTGCCCGATCTGCCGTCGGGCGGGAACCGGTCCGGGGGCCGGGCGGCAGCCGGCCGGGAGGGCCGGGTGGGTGGTCGGGTGCGGGACACGACCCTTCCCGTGTCCGGGGTCTCCGGGATAACGTGCCGTTGCTCCGGCCTCCTGCAAGGCTGTGACCAGCGCGCCTTTCCCGCCTTTCCGATTTACTTGGAAATCCAAGCAAAATCCCAGGTCAGGAAGGGTTTCACAGAAATGTGGCGCACTGGGTAACGTGCTATGTGCAGGTCGCTCGCCGGGGCACCTGTCACACCTGTTCCCGGCCGGGCGGCACCCACCCCGTGCCCGTGGTCGAGAAGAGGTGAGCCTCCCCCAGGCTTCGACGAGCTGGAGGAGGACCCCAGACCTACCGGCAACCCCGGGGGTCGGACCGACGGAGGAGCACACGTGACCGTGGAGAGCACTGCCGCGCGCACACCGCGACGCAGCGCCGGAAGTGATGCCGGCACCAAGCGCACTACCAGCACCACCGGCACCACCGCCAAGAAGGCGGCCCCGGCCAAGAGGGCGACCCCGGCGAAGAAGGCGACCCCCGCCAAGAAGGCGACCGAGGCGAAGAAGGCCGCCGTCGCCAAGAAGGCCCCGGCGGCCGGGAGGACCGCCGGCGCGAAGCCGCAGAGTGCCGCCGAGCCCGGCCTCGTCCAGTTGCTGACGCCCGAGGGCGAGCGGGTCGAGAACGCCGAGTTCGACCAGTACGTCTCCGGCGTCACCCCGGAGGATCTCCGCGGCCTGTACCGCGACATGGTGCTCACCCGCCGCTTCGACGCCGAGGCCACCGCGCTCCAGCGCCAGGGCGAGCTGGGCCTGTGGGCCTCGCTGCTGGGCCAGGAGGCGGCGCAGATCGGCTCCGGGCGCGCGCTGCGCGACGACGACTACGTCTTCCCGACCTACCGCGAGCACGGCGTCGCCTGGTGCCGCGGGGTGGACCCGACCAACCTGCTCGGCATGTTCCGCGGCGTCAACAACGGCGGCTGGGACCCGAACAGCAACAACTTCCACCTGTACACGATCGTCATCGGCTCCCAGGCGCTGCACGCCACGGGGTACGCGATGGGTGTCGCCAAGGACGGCGTGGACAGCGCGGTGATCGCCTACTTCGGCGACGGCGCCTCCAGCCAGGGCGACGTGGCCGAGGCCTTCACCTTCTCCGCGGTCTACAACGCCCCGGTGGTGTTCTTCTGCCAGAACAACCAGTGGGCGATCTCCGAGCCGACCGAGAAGCAGTCCCGCGTCCCGCTGTACCAGCGTGCGCAGGGCTTCGGCTTCCCGGGCGTCCGGGTGGACGGCAACGACGTGCTGGCGAACCTCGCCGTGACCCGGTGGGCGCTGGAGCGGGCCCGCGCCGGTGAGGGACCGACGCTGATCGAGGCGTTCACCTACCGCATGGGTGCCCACACCACCTCCGACGACCCCACCCGCTACCGCCACGACGAGGAGCGGGTTTCCTGGGAGGCCAAGGACCCGCTCCTGCGCCTTCGCCGCTACCTGGAGTCCGCGCACCACGCGGACGAGGGTTTTTTTGCGGAACTGGACACCGAGAGCGAGACGTTGGGCAAGCGGGTGCGCGAAGCGGTCCGTGCCATGAAGGATCCCGACCACTTCGCCGTCTTCGAGAACGTGTACGCGGACGGCCACGCCCTCGTCGACGAGGAGCGGGCCGCGTTCGCCGCGTACCAGGCGTCGTTCGCGGACGCAGACGGGGGCAAGTGACATGGCGGAGAAGATGGCTCTGGCCAAGGCGATCAACGAGTCGCTGCGCCGCGCCCTGGAGGAGGACCCCAAGGTCCTCGTCATGGGTGAGGACGTCGGCAAGCTCGGCGGCGTGTTCCGGGTGACGGACGGGCTGCAGAAGGACTTCGGCGAGAGCCGCGTCATCGACACCCCGCTCGCCGAGTCGGGCATCGTCGGCACCGCGATCGGCCTCGCCCTGCGCGGCTACCGCCCGGTGGTCGAGATCCAGTTCGACGGTTTCGTGTTCCCGGCGTACGACCAGATCGTCACGCAGCTCGCGAAGATGCACGCGCGGTCGCTGGGCAAGGTGAAGCTCCCGGTCGTCGTGCGCATTCCCTACGGCGGCGGCATCGGCGCGGTGGAGCACCACTCCGAGTCCCCGGAGTCGCTGTTCGCGCATGTGGCGGGCCTGAAGGTGGTCTCGCCGTCGAACGCGTCGGACGCGTACTGGATGATGCAGCAGGCCGTCCGGAGCGACGACCCGGTGATCTTCTTCGAGCCCAAGCGGCGCTACTGGGACAAGGCCGAGGTCACGCTCTCCGACAGCGGCTTCGCCGCGGGCGAGGCGATCGCGGGTCCGCTGCACACCGCGCGCGTGGTCCGCGAGGGCACCGACCTGACGCTGGTGGCGTACGGCCCGATGGTGAAGCTCTGCCAGGAGGTCGCGGACGCGGCCGCCGAGGAGGGCCGCTCCCTGGAGGTGCTGGACCTGCGCTCGGTCTCCCCGCTCGACTTCGACTCGATCCAGGCGTCGGTGGAGAAGACCCGTCGTCTGGTCGTCGTCCACGAGGCACCGGTGTTCTTCGGTTCGGGCGCGGAGATCGCCGCGCGGATCACGGAGCGCTGCTTCTACCACCTGGAGGCCCCGGTCCTGCGGGTGGGCGGATACCACGCCCCGTACCCGCCGGCCCGCCTGGAGGAGTCCTACCTCCCGGACCTGGACCGGGTGCTGGACGCCGTCGACCGCTCGCTGGCGTACTGAGGAGGGGGAGGGAGACATGACGACGACACAGACGCCCGTGCGTGAGTTCAGGATGCCCGACGTGGGCGAGGGACTGACCGAGGCCGAGATCCTCAAGTGGTACGTCCAGCCCGGTGACACGGTCACCGACGGACAGGTGGTGTGCGAGGTCGAGACGGCGAAGGCGGCCGTGGAGCTTCCCATCCCCTACGACGGGGTGGTCCGCGCGCTGCACTTCCCCGAGGGCACCACGGTGGACGTGGGCACGTCCATCATCGCGGTGGACGTCTCGGGGGGCGCCGCCCCGGAGGCCCCCGCCGAGCCGGCCGCCGAAGCCCCGGCCGCCGAAGCCCCGGTCGCCGCTCCCGCCGGGCAGCCGGCGGAAGCCGAGCCGGCCACGCCGGCGGGCTCGGGCCGTCAGCCCGTACTGGTCGGCTACGGCGTGGCGACGTCCTCCACGCGCCGCCGCCCCCGCAAGGCCGCCCCGGACCTCCCCGCCCAGCAGGCGGCAGCCACCGCCGTGCAGGCGGAACTGAACGGCCACGCGGTGGCACCACCCGCACCAGCACCTGAGCCCGTTCCCGCTCCCGCGGCCGCGTCCGCGCCGGTCGCCGGAGGGCAGCGCCCGCTGGCGAAGCCGCCGGTGCGCAAGCTGGCGAAGGACCTCGGCGTCGACCTGGCGTCGGTCACCCCGACCGGCCCGGACGGCGTCATCACCCGCGAGGACGTCCACGCGGCGGTGGCCGCCCCCGAGGCCGGACCCACGGCACCGGAGCCCGGGGCGCCCGCCCCGGCGGCCCCCGCCGCCGCTCCCGCCTCCGTGCCGGCTCCGGCCCCGGTGTCGTACGACACGGCGCGCGAGACCCGTGTCCCGGTCAAGGGCGTGCGCAGGGCGACGGCGGCGGCGATGGTCGGCTCGGCGTTCACGGCGCCGCACGTCACGGAGTTCGTGACGGTGGACGTGACGCGGACGATGAAGCTGGTCGAGGAGCTGAAGCAGGACAAGGAGTTCGCGGGTCTGCGGGTGAACCCGCTCCTGCTGATCGCCAAGGCCCTGCTGGTCGCGATCAGGCGCAACCCGGACGTCAACGCCTCCTGGGACGAGGCGGCCCAGGAGATCGTGGTCAAGCACTACGTCAACCTGGGCATCGCGGCGGCCACCCCGCGCGGCCTGATCGTCCCGAACATCAAGGACGCGCACACCAAGACGCTGCCCCAGCTCGCCGAGTCCCTGGGCGAGCTGGTGTCCACGGCCAGGGAGGGCAGGACGTCCCCGGCCGCGATGCAGTCGGGCACCGTGACGATCACCAACGTCGGCGTCTTCGGCGTCGACACGGGCACACCGATCCTCAACCCCGGTGAGTCCGCGATCCTCGCCGTCGGCACGATCAAGCTCCAGCCGTGGGTCCACAAGGGCAAGGTGAAGCCCCGTCAGGTCACGACCCTGGCCCTCAGCTTCGACCACCGCCTGGTCGACGGCGAACTGGGCTCCAAGGTCCTGGCCGACGTGGCGGCCGTCCTCCACCCCCCCACCCGCCGGACCCCGGGGGGGGCCCCCGCCCCCCCCGGCGCCCCCCCCCCCGGGGGGGGGGCCCGCCGGTGCGTACGGGTCGCAGGACGGTACTGCCCACCACGGGGAACTTGACGGCCACGGTGTCGCCGTCCCGCGCGCAGTCGCTCGAGCCCTTCGAAGGCCGTCCGTTCCCGGACGATCGTGTGGCTCACGGGGCTTCCGCTCCCCTGACGAGGGCCGTGGTCCCGGCCCGGGTGATCGTGTGACCGTCCATGACGCGGGTGTGCGGGGGACACGGCCGTGTCGGCGAGCTCGAGCGGTCCTGGAGCAGCCGAAGCGGTCGATGTCCTGGGCGTGAGGGCCAGGAACCGAGTAGGTTCGTCACAGGAGGGGCGCCGCAAGTTGGAGTTGCGGCGCCCCTCCTGCTGCGCCCGGGCTCAGACCTGATGGAGCACGTACACCGGAGCGCCGTTCCCGGACCCGCCCCGCGGGCGAATGCAGGCGTGCTCGCGCAGCAGCCGGAGGCATTCGTTGACACGGCGCACGGAAATCCCCGTACGGGCGGCGATCGACTCCGGGGGCTCGCGCAGCTCCCCCTTCTCGACGAGCACCGGGGCGATCACCACGGCCACCGCCCACACGTCCTCGGTCACGGACAGCCGCTGCCGCCAGTCGGCCAGCACCGACTCGGTGGTGGGCAGCGCGGTGAGGTGGCCCTGGGGTGTCCGACGTTCGAGGACGAGGGTGTCGAACCGGTCCGCGATACGTTCCATCGCCCGGACCATGGCCTGCTGCACGTCGAGGGCGGCCTGTTGCGTGGCCAGCATCTCCCTGTGCAACGCGATCGATTCGCGCTGCCCGCCGACCAGCTCCTCATCCAGCTGGAGGTTGTGCGCTTCCAGCCGGACGATGGCCTCGGCGACCTGTTCCCGCATGGCGTAGGCGACGGGGGCACCCGGTTCGGCAGGCTGCACCTCGGCCTCCGCCAAGGTGTAGTGACCTTTCCGCTGCACGGTCTCGATCACCTCGGCCACCCACTGCTTGAAGGGTGCGCAGGCCGGTTTGGTGCAGGCGTTGACGAGGAGGATGAGACCTCTCAGAGAGAGGACGTTCAGGTCTCGACGCCACTGCCTACCTGCGGGAATGCTGAGACCGTAAGCTCCGGCTACGGTCTCGGGAATCTCTCGGTGCTCGTCGGGGACGTGATCGGCGAGCGCCTGCCGGGAGTTGGTGTGTCCCAGTTCCTTGCAGACATCCACCGCCGGAAACCAGTGCGTCCCGTCCGGCACGGTCAGCCTCCGTACCCGGGCGCCGGTAGCCGCGTGCACAAAGTCGCTGACGTCGATCGCCTCGTACTGCCCGGCAGAGTTCTGCCGTTTGCTCGGTTCGTTCACGTGAACCACCTCCGTCGCGGAACGTAGAGCGGGGCGGAGGGCATATGCCAGCTGGTTCGAGGATGTTCACGACTGCGAGCAAAGATGATCGAAACCGCTGTACCGGCCGGCGGGAGTGTGTGGGACGGACGGCGGCGTGCGGCAGGGAAAAGGGGCCCACCGGGATCGGTGAGCCCCGTGACGGCCCGCGTACCGCCGAGGGGATCAGATCCTGCCGAAGCCGTAGTTCATGATCTTCTTGGCGTCCGTTTCGCGCTGCGTGGACCCCGTCGAGGCCAGGACCGTGCCGATGACGGTCCTGCCGTTGCGCGTCGCGGCGAAGACCAGGCAGTACTTGGCCTCCGGGCCCGAGCCGGTCTTCACGCCGGTCGTGCCGCTGTAACCGCTGAGCAGCCCGTTGGTGTTGGTCCACGGCGCCATCGTGCGGGTGCTGCCCGTCTTCGTGACGGTCTTCGCCGTGTACTTCTTCGTCTTGACGATCGCGCGGAACGTGGAGCTCTTCATCGCGCTGCTCGCGATCTTCGTCAGATCGCGCGGCGTGGAGTAGTTCTTGCCCTTGCCGATGCCGTCGAACGAGTCGAAGTTGGTGTTCTTCAGGCCCAGTTTCTTCGCGTCGGCGTTCATCTTGCCGATGAAGGACTTCACGCGCGCGGCCCGCGTCGAGCCGGTGCCGAACTTGTCGGCCAGCGCGTACGCCGCGTCGCAGCCGGACGGCAGCATCAGGCCGTACAGCAGCTGGCGCACGGTGACCTTGTCGCCGACGATCAGCCGTGCGGACGACGCGTTGTTCGCCACGATGTAGTCGCTGTAGGCCATCTGGATCGTGACCTTGGAGTTCAGGTTCAGGTTCTTCTGCGCGAGCACGACCTTCGCGGTCATGATCTTCGTCGTGGAACCGGTCGAACGCCGGGTGTCCGCGGCCTTGGTGTAGAGGGACTTGCCGTTCGCGTGGTTCATCACGAAGCCGCCCTTGGCGGCGATCGTGGGCGCGGCGGCGGCCTGCGCGGGCGCCGCGTGGAGGGCGCCGGAGGCCAGCACGACGCCGGTGGTCACGGCGGCGCCGACGGCTCTGCGGACCCGGATGCCTTGAATGTCGATGTTCAAGTGAGATACCCCGATTGTATTGAATGTCCCATTGCTGTGGCCGACTTGAGGCGCGACCGGGAGGGGCCGCACGAGTCTGACACGTAGGCGGGGCGGATGGTTGTACGGGAAGGCCGGGGCCGCTTCCGGGGTCCGCATCGTGGACGGAGGCATTCTTGGGTACGTGTTGTATCTATCCTGTCGGCATGAGTCCGGTCCCCGTGAAGCAACCCCCTGCCGCCGATCGCGTCTACGCCCACGTCAAGCGGGGTGTCCTGGAGCGTCGCTACGAGGGCGGCGCGCTGTTGACCGAGGGGGAGCTGGCCGAGGCCGTCGGGGTCTCGCGCACGCCGGTGCGCGAGGCGCTGCTGCGGCTGGAGGTCGAGGGACTGATCCGTCTCTACCCGAAGAAGGGCGCCCTCGTCCTGCCCGTCTCGGCGCAGGAGATCACCGACGTCGTCGAGACCCGGCTGCTCGTCGAGGAGCACGCGGTACGCAAGGCCGTCCCCGCGCCGCCGGGGCTCATCGAGCGGCTGGAGGCCCTGCTCGCCCGGCAGAAGGAGCAGGCCGCCGCCGGTGACTTCGCCGCCGCGTCCGTCACCGACCGCTGTTTCCACGCCGAGATCGTCCGCAGCGGCGGCAACGAGATCCTCTCCCGTCTCTACGACCAGCTCCGCGACCGTCAGCTGCGCATGGGGGTCGCCGTCATGCACTCGCACCCCGACCGCATCGCCAAGACCCTCTCCGAGCACCAGGAGATCCTCGAGGCGCTGCGCGCGGGGGACCCGGACGCGGCCGCCGCGGTCGTGGGCCGGCACGTCGGCTGGTTCTCCCACCTGGCCCGGGGAGAAGTGCGATGAGCGGTACAGGAGGTACGGGTGCGCTGCCCGGGGACCCTCCGGGCGGGCGGCGCGCCCTGGTGATGTGGGGGATCGGCGTCTCGGTCTACTTCGTCGCCGTCACCTTCCGTACGTCCCTGGGCGTGGCCGGCCTCGACGCGGCCGACCGCTTCGGCGTCAACGCCTCCGCCCTGTCCACCTTCTCCATCCTCCAGCTGCTGGTCTACGCGGGCATGCAGATACCCGTCGGACTGCTCGTCGACCGGCTCGGCACCAGGAGGGTGCTGGGCATCGGCGTCGTGCTGTTCACCGTCGGGCAGCTCGGCTTCGCCCTCTCCCCGTCGTACGGCATGGCGCTCGCCTCCCGGGCCCTGCTCGGCTGCGGGGACGCCATGACGTTCATCAGCGTGCTGCGGCTGGGCGGCCGGTGGTTCCCGGCCCGGCGCGGGCCGCTGATCGGGCAGTTCGCCGGACTGGCCGGCATGGCGGGCAACCTCGTCTCCACCCTGGTCCTGGCCCGGCTGCTGCACGGCATCGGCTGGACGGCCGCCTTCGGGGGCAGCGCGCTCGCCGGTGTCGCGGTGTTCGTCCTGCTCGTCCTGTTCCTGAAGGACCACCCCGAGGGCCACGGGCCCGGCCCCGTCCCGCACCGGGGCGCGGCCTACGTACGCCGGCAGATCGCCGCCTCCTGGCGCGAACCGGGGACCCGGCTCGGGATGTGGGTGCACTTCACCACGCAGTTCCCGGCGATGGTGTTCCTGCTGCTGTGGGGCATGCCGTACCTCGTCGAGGCGCAGGGGCTGTCCCGGGCCACCGCCGGTGAGCTGCTCACCCTCGTGGTGCTGTCCAACATGGTCTTCGGGCTGGTCTACGGTCAGGTCATCGGCCGTCACCACGGTGCGCGGCTGCCCCTGGCCCTCGGGACGGTGGGGGCGACGGCCCTGCTGTGGGCCCTCACGCTGGCCTACCCGGCCGAGACGGCGCCGATGTGGCTGCTCGTGGTGCTGTGCACGGTGCTGGGCGCCTGCGGGCCGGCCTCGATGATCGGCTTCGACTTCTCCCGCCCGGTGAACCCGCCGGAGCGGCAGGGCACGGCGTCCGGCATCACCAACATGGGCGGTTTCGTCGCCTCCATGACCACCCTGTTCGCCGTCGGTGCCCTGCTGGACGCCACCGGCGGGGACTACGGCGTCGCCTTCACCGCCGTCTTCGTCCTCCAGGCCCTCGGGCTCACCCAGATCCTGCGGCTGCGCGGGCAGGCGGCGCGCAGGGAGCGGGAACGGCTGGTCGCCAGCAGGGTGGAGAGCGTGCACGTGCCGGTGTAGGGACGCGGGAGCGCCCGGTGG
Source organism: Streptomyces sp. NEAU-W12 (assembly GCF_026242095.1). Lineage (NCBI taxonomy): Bacteria > Bacillati > Actinomycetota > Actinomycetes > Kitasatosporales > Streptomycetaceae > Streptomyces > Streptomyces sp. NEAU-W12. Next base: position 149,957 of record NZ_JAPJDM010000001.1, on the reverse strand, counting down.
TGGGAACGCCCGGTGGGGCAGCGCCGGGCGCCGGCCATGGGCCCCGCGCCTCCACCGCCCCTGGCCGGCGGACCCGGCGCCTGTCGCGGAAGTGGCGCGTGCCGTGCGACGCCCGGCACGCACTCCCGGCGTCCCGGCACGCACACTCCCGGCGCACCGTCCGAAAGCCCGGGTGCGCCCGCCCGGTACGAGGGCTTCCGGGCGGCACGCCCCGAGCACGCTCCCCCGAGCTCTCGGCTTCGCTCGAGCAGGCGGCCCCATGACGTCGCACGGCCGCCCTCCGGGCGACGACGCCCCTTTCGCGAAAGGCCTCAGGGCGTCACCGCGAAGTGGCGCAGGATCGCCGCCGCCAGCTCCGGGTCGCCCTCCGTCTTCACCCGGTCCGACACCGCGTCCGGCGTCACCCGGCCGCAGGCGAGGCGGACGTACGTCTCCCAGTCGAGGACGAGGGTGACGGCCGGGCCGAGGGCCGGGGCGGTCTCCAGCGTGCCGCGGCCCTGGATGTCGACGCGGACGGTGCGCAGGAACTCCACGGGGCCGTGGACGTCGATGACCACGGCCGAGCTGCGCGGTGCCTGGGCCTTCTCGGCGACCACCCGCGGCAGCTCGGCGAGCAGCACGTCGCGGGCGATGTGCGCGCCGGGGGAGTCGAGGTTGCCGGGGCGGCCGAGGGCCGTCCGCAGGTCCTGCTCGTGCACCCACACGTCGAACGCGTGCCGGCGCATGGACTCCTCCAGTGTGAGCTCCGAGCCGAGCGGGCCGCGCACCGTTCTGCCCGGCTCACGCGACTCGTTCCGCAGCTGGCGGCTGCGGCGGATGACGACGTACTCCAGCTCGGAGGTCATCTCCGGCGCCGTGTGGTGGCGGCGTACGTCGACCTGGATCTCCGTGTAGCGCTGCCGGTCGTTGGTGACGTGGAACAGGTCGCGCGGCAGGGTGTGGATGGGGCGGGGGTCGCCCAGCATCTCGGTGTCCAGTCCGATGACGTGGGAGACCACATCGCGGACCGACCACCCCGGGCACGGTGTCCGCCGGTTCCAGTCGGCCTCCACGAGCGGCTGCACCAGCTCGGATATCGCCTCGACGGAGTGGTTCCAGGCGTCGGCGTAGGGCTGGAGGGTGGGATGCAGACTCACGGAACGGGACCCCTCGGCGGTCGGTACACGGGCGGTTGCGGCGGCGGTGCCAGTGGGCGGTGGCTGCACTCGGCGGGCGTCTCGGGACTCCCCCGGTTCTCGGCTACGCTCGAACCGGGAGGGCCCCCAAGTTACGCTGCGGTGAGGCACCCCGGCAGTGCTTTCGTGTGACGATCGTAGGCCGTGCCGACGAGTCGAATGCCAGGACGGTGGTATTGTGCGCGCTTCGTTGCTCCAAGTCGCCGTGAACGAGGGCGAATCGGTCGAATCCCGTCGGCGCAGGGTCGCCGCTCTGGTACGGGAGCAGGCCGGAGCCGACCTCGTCGTCCTGCCGGAACTGTGGACGACCGGCGCGTTCGCCTACGAGGACTTCGCGCGCGAGGCGGAGACCCTCGGCGGGCCGACCCGCGAGGCGATGGCCGCGGCCGCGCGCGACGCGGGCGTGTGGCTGCACGCGGGATCCGTCCCGGAGCGGGGCGCCGCCGACGGCGGTTCCCCGGCGGGTGACGGGCCGCTCCACAACACCTCGCTCGTCTTCTCCCCCGCCGGCGACCTGGCCGCCGTCTACCGCAAGATCCACCGCTTCGGCTTCGACCAGGGCGAGGCCGTGCTGATGAGCGCGGGCGACGCGCTGGTGACGGTGGAGCTGCCGCACACCACGCTCGGTGTGGCGACCTGCTACGACCTCCGCTTCCCCGAACTCTTCCGCGGCCTGGTCGACGCCGGTGCCGAGACGCTCGTCGTCCCGGCCGGCTGGCCGGACCGCCGCCGGTCCCACTGGACGCTGCTGGCGCGGGCACGCGCCGTGGAGAACCAGGCGTTCGTCCTCGCGTGCGGAACGGCCGGGGCCCACGCCGGGGTCCCGCAGGCGGGTCACTCGATCGTGGTCGACCCGTGGGGAGAGGTCCTGGCCGAGGCGGGCCCCGGCGAGCAGGTCCTCACGGTCGACTTCGACCCGGCAGAGGTCGCGAAGACCCGCGACCGGTTCCCGGCCCTCAAGGACCGCGTCCTCGGCCTGGACCGCCCGCACCCCTGACTCCCCGGCCGGAGCGGGCGGGCGACCCCCAGGGGTCTGGGCGGGGGCGGAGGGCGGCCGCCCGGCGCCCCGTGCGTGCTCCCGGTGTGCCTCCCGGGGCCCACGTGCCCAACGTGCTCGGGCTGTCGGGCGGTGTGCGGCGGGGTGGCGTGCCCGGGTGCCGCTCCGGCGGCAGGCCCTAGTCCTCCCGCTCCTTCTCCGCCAGGTGGATCACGCAGACCGCCACCGAGATCAGCAGCGCCGGGTCCGCGTCGTCCCGCACGACGTCGACGCCGTACGTCTCCCGGATGTGCCGCCAGCGCCGTGAGATCACGGCGAGCAGCTCACCGTCGTACTCCACGGCGAACTCACGGTCGAGGATCTTGCCGCTGACGTCCAGCTCGGTGCCGTCCCTCAGGGCGACCCGGTAGTGGTTGCGCAGCAGGGACAGCCGCTTGCGCCGGATCGTCGCCAGGTCCTCGCCGTCCCGCTCGATCACCATGGTGTCGCGCAGGGCGAGCATCTTCTTGCGGATGTCGATGAGGACGCGGCCCTGGACGTCCTTCAGTTCGAACGTGTCCCGCAGCCGCATCGCCTTGCCGTCGACGAGGAAGACCTTGTTGCCCCGGTCGTCCTCGATCCAGTAGTCGTCACCGATCCCGAGGATCCGGTCGCGTACGAGGAATCTCATGACACCAGGCGTGCCCTCTCTCCGGTGTGCCGATGCAGCCGCTGGGCCGATTGACGGAGCCCGGACCCGGGCAGGACCCGGGCCGGGCTCGACGTCCCGTCAGACCCCGTACCCGTCGCTGTAGCCGTCACGGGTGTGCGGGCGGGTGTCCTCGACGACCGGCGTGGCGGGCGGTACGACGACGCGCCTGCGCCGCGCGATGCTGCTGAAGGTCGCCACACCGATCAGGCCGACGACCATCAGGATGACGCCGACCAGGTCCAGGTTGACCCCCTGCATGTCCCAGTCGGTCGCGAAGGTGAGGATCGCTCCCGTGGCGATCAGGATGATGCACCCTCCGAGTCCCATGAGTGCCGCCTTCCCGGCCGGTGCCTCCGGCTCTTCCCCGGTCCTTCCGGTTGCCTCCGGGTACCCGGACCGTCATCACTCATGCGTCGGAAGCGAGTTGGCCTCCTGCCCGAGGACGCGGCTCTCGGGCAGGAGGCCGACCCGCCCTACCCGTCCAGGAACGCGGTCAGCGCGTTCGCCAACAGGAACGGGTCCCTCGCACCGCACAGTTCGCGCGCGCTGTGCATCGACAGGATGGCCACACCGATGTCGACGGTCCTGATGCCGTGCCGGGCCGCGGTGATCGGACCGATGGTGGTGCCGCACGGCATGGAGTTGTTGGAGACGAACGACTGGAAGGGCACCCCCGCCCTCTCGCAGGCCGCCGCGAACACGGACCGGCCCGAACCGTCCGTGGCATAGCGGTTGTTGACGTTGACCTTGAGGATCGGGCCGCCGTCGACGCGCGGGTGGTGCGTGGGGTCGTGCCGCTCCGCGTAGTTGGGGTGGACGGCGTGTCCGGTGTCCGAGGAGAGGCAGACGGTTCCGGCGAAGGCGCGTGCCCGGTCCTCGTACGAGCCGCCGCGGGCGAACACCGAGCGCTCCAGCACGCCGCCGAGCAGCGGCCCGTCCGCACCGGTGTCGGACTGGGAACCGTTCTCCTCGTGGTCGAAGGCGGCGAGGACGGGGATGTGGGACAGGCCCGTCCCGGCCGCGGCCGCCGCCGTCAGCGCGGCCGTGCCGGCGTGCACGGACAGCAGGTTGTCCATGCGCGGGCCGGCCAGCAGCTCCTTGTCGCGGCCCAGGTACGCCGGCGGCTCCACGGAGTGCACCATCAGGTCCCAGCCGGTGACCTCGCCGGACGGGACCCCGGCGGTCTCCTCCAGGAAGGCGATCAGGTCGCCGTCGCGCACGTCCTCGCCCAGGCCCCAGACCGGCTGCATGTGGCGCTGCTTGTCGAGCTTGAGGCCGTCGGCGTTGACCGAGCGGTCCAGGTGGATGGCGAGCTGCGGGACACGCAGCAGCGGACGGTCGACGTTCACCAGCCGGGTCGAACCGTCCCGCAGGGACAGCCGGCCGGCCAGGCCCAGGTCGCGGTCGAGCCAGGAGTTGAGCAGCGGTCCGCCGTAGATCTCCACGGCCACCTGGCGCCAGCCCTGCGTCCCGCTGTCGGGCCGCGGCTTCACCCGCAGGTTGGGGGAGTCGGTGTGGGCGCCGACGATCCGGAACGGCGTGTGGGGGGCCGCGCCCTCGGGCACGTACCAGGCGATGATCGCGCCGCCGCGCAGTACGTACCTGCCGCCGGCCGTCCCGTCCCAGGCGTCCGTCTCCACGACCTGCCGGAAGCCCGCCTTCTCCAGCCGCTCGGCGGCGTTCGCCACCGCGTGGTACGGCGTGGGTGAGGCGGCGAGGAAGGCCACGAGGTCGTCGGTGTGGCCGCGGTCGAAGGCGAGAGGGGCGCGCGCAGCGCTCCGTGGAGCGGCGGCGGGAGACGGGCGGGCGGGTTCGCTCATGGGTTCACCTTAACGAGGGCGCGGGCCCGCCCCACGAGGGCGAGGGCCCGCTTCCCCGTGCGGAAGCGGGCCCTCGTACCGGCTCGGGCGGTTCTCGGACGGTCCCGGAGAGGACCGCCCGGGCCCGGAGAGGACCGGGCGGACCCCCTCCGGTCTGTGCCGGGAGGTCCGAAGGCGTCCTAGAAGGCCGCCTCGTCCAGCTCCATCAGGTCCAGCTCGACGCCTTCGGCGATCCTGCGGGCCAGGGTGACGCCGGGGAGTACGTTGGCCGCGAAGAACTTCGCCGCGGCGATCTTGCCGGTGTAGAAGGGGACGTCCTTGCCGGAGGCCGTCTGGAGCTTCTCGGCGGCGACCGCGGCACCCCGCAGGAGCAGGTAGCCGACGATGACGTCGCCGGAGGCCATCAGCAGGCGGGTGGTGTTCAGACCCACCTTGTAGATGTTCTTGACGTCCTGCTCGGTGGCCGCGAGGTCGGTGAGCATCAGGCCGACGAGGGCCTCCAGCTCGACGGTGGCCTTGGACAGGTGCTCGCGGGCGCCCGCCAGTTCCTCACCGCCGGTGCCGAGGGCGAGGAACTGCTTGATGTCCTCGGCGACCGAGTTCAGGGCCGCGCCCTGGTTGCGGACGATCTTCCGGAAGAAGTAGTCCTGGCCCTGGATCGCGGTGGTGCCCTCGTACAGGGTGTCGATCTTGGAGTCGCGGATGTACTGCTCGATCGGGTACTCCTGCAGGAAGCCGGACCCGCCGAAGGTCTGCAGCGACTGGGCGAGCTGCTCGTAGCCCTTCTCGGAGCCGTAGCCCTTGACGATCGGCAGGAGCAGGTCGTTGAGCGCGTGCTCGGCCGAGGTGTCCTCGCCGGCCGCCGCCTTGACCGCGATCGTGTCCTGCACCGAGGCGGTGTGCAGGACGAGCGCGCGCATGCCCTCCGCGTACGCCTTCTGCGTCATCAGCGAGCGGCGCACGTCGGGGTGGTGGGTGATGGTGACCTTGGGCGCGGACTTGTCCATGAAGTTCGCGAGGTCCGGGCCCTGGACGCGCTCCCTGGCGTACTCCAGCGCGTTGAGGTAACCGGTGGAGAGGGTGGAGATCGCCTTCGTGCCGACCATCATGCGGGCGAACTCGATGATGCGGAACATCTGGCGGATGCCGTCGTGCTTGTCGCCGATCAGCCAGCCCTTGGCGGGGTGCCGGTCGCCGAAGGTCATCTCGCAGGTGTTGGACGCCTTCAGGCCCATCTTGTGCTCGACGTTCGTGGCGTAGACGCCGTTGCGCTCGCCGGGCTCGCCGCTCTCGGCGTCGAAGAGGTACTTCGGGACGAGGAAGAGGGACAGGCCCTTGGTGCCGGGTCCGGCGCCCTCGGGACGCGCGAGCACGTAGTGGAGGATGTTCTCCGACATGTCGTGCTCACCCGAGGTGATGAACCGCTTCACGCCCTCGATGTGCCAGGAGCCGTCCTCCTGCTCCACGGCCCTGGTGCGGCCGGCGCCCACGTCCGAGCCGGCGTCCGGCTCGGTGAGGACCATGGTGGAGCCCCACTGCCGCTCGACGGCGATCTGCGCGATCTTCTTCTGCGCGTCGTTGCCCTCGTCGTACAGGACCCCGGCGAAGGCGGGGCCGGAGGAGTACATCCACACGGCCGGGTTGGCGCCCAGGACCAGCTCGGCGTACGCCCAGATCAGCGAGGGGGGAGTCGTCGTGCCGCCGATGGCCTCGGGCAGGCCCAGACGCCAGTACTCGGAGTCCATGAAGGCCTGGTAGCTCTTCTTGAAGGACGCGGGAACCGGCGCGGTGCCGGTCTCCGGGTCGAAGACCGGCGGGTTGCGGTCGGCGTCGGCGAAGGACTCGGCCAGCTCGTTCTCCGAGAGGCGGGTCAGCTCCTCGAGGACGCTCTTCGCGGTGTCGACATCCATCTCTTCGAACGGTCCGGTGCCGTACAGCTTGTCGCGCCCGAGTACCTCGAACAGGTTGAACTCGATGTCGCGGAGATTGGACTTGTAGTGCCCCATGGTGACGGCTCCCGGTCCGTAGAGAGAACGGCGAGGCACTGGGTTCCTCGCACAGGTTTGCATACCAACAAGTAGCTACGATGATGCTACCCGCCAGTAATAAGAAGCAAGCCCGATCCGGCCATGTGTGACGAGAACCGCGGTTCCGCCTCTGCTCCCCCCTGTCCGTCCCTACCCGCCCGTACCCCGCCCGGCCCCGCGGTGCTCTCGGTACGCTTGCGCGCATGTACGGCTACGACCAGAACGTAGGGGCACAGCAGGGGTATGCCCCGCCGCAGCAGCAGATGCAGGGCGGCTATGGGCAGCAGCAGCAGCCGCCGTTGTACCCGGAGCCGTCCGCACCGTCGCTCGCGGACGCGGTGCGCGCCTTCACCACGGGCCAGGTGACCGCCGAGGACTTCCAGCAGGTCTTCGCGACGTCCAAGGTGTACTGCCCGCGCGGCGACAACCCGGGCTTCCTCGCCCTGCACAACACCCAGCAGCCGGTGATCCCGATGTTCACCTCGCTGAAGGAGCTGCGGCGGTACGCGGGCAAGGAGTCCAAGTACTTCGTGATCACCGGCGCCGAGGTGATCGACCTGCTGCCGACCGGCTACGGCTTCGTGCTCGACATGGAGGGCGAGCACCGGATGGTGTTCGACGCGAAGGCCGTGGAGCAGATGGTCGAGTTCGCGATGCGGCGCATGTACGGCTAGGCGGTTCCGGCTGGACCCGTCGGTCGTTGGCCCGGGCGTGCCGTTGGCTGGCGCGCGGTGGGCGCGGATCGAGCCCTTGCTCCCGGACCGCACGCCGAAGCGGCGGGGGCGAGCCCGGTCCCGGCGCAGCCCTCACTCCTGGGCGGCGTCGTCCCCGCCCTCGGCGGCGTCGTCCTCGAAGAGGATCGCGTGGACGCGTTGCAGCACGTCGAGGTGGGCGCGGTTGTAGAACTCGACCAGCGCGTGCACGACGACCGACCGCGCGACCGCCGTATCCCGGTGCGAGGAGAACTCCAGGTCGGCCAGACCTGGGTGGTCCCTGTGCTGTTGGCGGACATCGGGCGCCATCCGCTCCGCCAGCCGCTGCCGCACTTCGTCGGGAGCGTCCTCGTCGAGCGCCGCGAATTCCGCGTCGAGGTCACCGCGAGGCCTCGAGAGCTGCTCCCGGAGGGCGGCCATCGCCTCGGGGGTGAGGATGCTGGAGTAGGCCAGCAGCAGGGACCGCTGGGTATCGGGCAGGTCGTCGGCGAGTGTCCTGAAGTCCGGGGACATGTCGAGCGCGGCCCGGTTCTCCATGACGGCCGCCAGTTCCCGCCGCATCCGCTGTCGGCGTTCGATGTCCGCCGCGAGTTCGGCGTCCAGGTCCCGGAGGATCTGCCGCGCCTTCTCGTCGCCGCTCTCGACCGAGGGGACGTCCGCGAGGGCCACGCCGAGGTCGGTCAGTCTGCGGATGCGCAGCAGGCGGACCAGATGGTTGACGCCGTACCGTTTGTAGCCGTTGGACGCCCGTTCCGGCTCGTCCAGCAGGCCGATCTCGTGGTAGTGCCGGACGGTCTTGGTCGTCGTACCCGCGAGTTCCGCCAGCTGACGCGTACTCCACGCCACCAGGAGCCCTTTCTCCAGCCTCGTTCCCGGAGCCCATTCAAAACCGTGCCCCCGGGGCACGGTCAACCACTGGCCGGTTCCGCGCCGGCCGTTGTTGACCGTGCCCCAGGGGCACGGAGTGGGATGGCCGCGACCACGACCACGAACCGGTATGCGGAGACTGGACATGAAACGACAACTCAGTGTCGGCCAGAGCCTGGCCCTCCTGGTGGTCCTCGGCCTGGGCGGCTCGCTGGCCCCGGTGCCCGCCGCCGCCGAGGAGCCGAAGACGCCGCAGACGGAGTGGGGCCGGTGCCCCGACGACGTCGTGGCCGAAGCCGCTCCGACCGAGCTGCGGTGCGCCACCGTGCCCGTGCCGCTGGACTACGCCGACCCGAAGGGCGAGCAGATCGACCTCACCGTCTCCCGGCTGGCCGCCGCCGACCCGGACGAGCGGCGCGGCGTCCTCATGCTCAACCCGGGCGGCCCCGGCGGGTCCGGGCTGGCGCTGTCCGCGCTGCTGGTGGCCCGGGGCCTGCCCAGCAGCGTCACCGACCGCTACGACCTGATCGGCATGGACACCCGGGGGATCGGTCATTCCGCACCGGTCAGCTGCGGCTTCACGCAGGACGGCCCCTACAACGCCAACATCCCGCCCTACGCGGTCGACGACGCCGCGGTCACCGCGCAGGCGAAGATCGCCGAGCAGGCGGCCGAGCAGTGCGCGGACAACGACCGCGACGGCCGGCTGCGCCACCTCACCACCGCGAACACCGCCCGCGACCTGGACCGGATCCGGGCCGCGCTCGGCGAGGAGAAGACCAGCTACCTGGGCTACTCCTACGGCACGGCACTCGGCGCCGCCTACGCGTCGATGTTCCCCGAGCGCACCGACCGCGTCGTGCTCGACAGCAACATCGGAGACACCCACCTCGACCGCGACGGCATGCGCCGCTTCGCGCTCGGCATGGAGCAGACCCTGCCGGACTTCGCGCAGTGGGCCGCCCGCCGGCACGACAGCTACGGCCTGGGCCACACGCCCGAACAGGTCCGGGCGTCCTACCTCACCATCGCCGGCAGACTCGACAGGGCTCCGGTCGCGGGGATCGACGGCAACCTCTTCCGGCTCCTGACCTTCGGCCACCTGTACAAGCAGTCGCAGTACCCCACGCTGGCACAGGCCTGGCAGGCGGTGCGCGAAGGCGACGAGGCGGCGGCCCGCGCCCTGGCGACCGCCCGGGAGGAAACGGCGGACGGGACGTTGTCGCCGGTCGACAACGCGCTGACCGTGTTCCTCTCCGTCACCTGCAACGACGTCGAGTGGCCCGAGGACGTCAACACCTACCGGCGGGGCGTCGCCGAGGACCGCGAGCGCTACCCGCTGTACGGCGCCGCCACCGCCAACATCACACCGTGCGCCTTCTGGCCGCACGCCCCCGCCGAACCGCCGGTGGAGATCGACGCCGAGGGCCCGCGCAACGTGCTGCTCCTGCAGAACCGGCGGGACGCGTCGACCCCGCACCGGGGCGGGAAGATGCTGCGTCAGAAGTTCGGCGACCGGGCCCGGCTGGTCAGCGTCGACGACAGCGGGCACGGCGTCTACGTCCTGGGCAACAACTCCTGCGCGTTGAACACCGCCACGCGCTACCTCGTCGAGGGCGAGATGCCCGCGAGGGACACGTTCTGCCGCGCGGACTGACCGGCGGATGCCCAGCGGTGCTCACGCCGCCCGCGGCCCGTCCGCCGGCGGCGTCCGCAGGGCGTGCCGGGTGGGCGGCCCGATCGTGAGGTACGACGTCACTACTACCACCACCACCGTCGCCACCGCCGGAAGCGGCCGGGAGGGGGCCGTCGGTCAGGGGTGACCCGTCGGCCGGGCGGGGCCCGTCGGTCAGGGGTGACCCGGGAAACACCTGGGTCACCCCTGACCGAGGAGGACCAGGCGTTCTGCCCCGGGAGGCTACGGACGGATGGTTGTCGCCCGGCGAGGAGCCTGCCGAGCCCGGAGGGAATGCCCTCCGGGCCCTCTCTGTTGGGGGTGGCAGAAAGTTCAATGCTCAACTAAAGTGGCCGTACAAGAGGAGGTACCGACATGCCTGCAGTGACCGTCGAGAACCCGCTGGCGCTCCCCCGTGTGACCGCTTCGGCCGACGCCGCGGCACGCCCCGTGCTCACCGTCACCACCGCGCCGAGCGGTTTCGAGGGCGAGGGCTTCCCGGTGCGCCGGGCGTTCGCCGGGATCAACTACCGCCATCTCGACCCGTTCATCGTCATGGACCAGATGGGTGAGGTGGACTATGCGCCGGGGGAGCCCAAGGGGACCCCCTGGCACCCGCACCGCGGCTTCGAGACCGTCACCTACATCGTCGACGGCATCTTCGACCACCAGGACAGCCAGGGCGGCGGCGGCACCATCACCAACGGCGACACGCAGTGGATGACGGCCGGCTCGGGCCTGCTGCACATCGAGGCGCCGCCGGAGCACCTGGTCGTGTCCGGCGGGCTGTTCCACGGCCTCCAGCTGTGGGTGAACCTGCCGGCCAAGGACAAGATGATGGCGCCGCGCTACCAGGACATCCGCAGCGGCAGCGTCCAGCTGCTCACCTCCCCCGACGGCGGCGCGCTGCTCCGCGTCATCGCCGGTGAGCTGGACGGCCACGAGGGCCCCGGCATCACGCACACGCCGATCACGATGGTCCACGCGACGCTGGCGCCGGGTGCGGAGATCACCCTGCCCTGGCGCGAGGACTTCAACGGACTGGCGTACGTCATGGCCGGGCGCGGGTCGGTCGGCGCCGAGCGCCGTCCGGTCCACGTGGGGCAGACGGCCGTCTTCGGCGCCGGCGGTTCGCTGACCGTCCGCGCGGACGAGAAGCAGGACTCGAACACGCCGGACCTGGACGTCGTCCTGCTCGGCGGCCGCCCGATCCGCGAGCCGATGGCCCACTACGGCCCGTTCGTGATGAACACCCGGGAGGAGCTCCAGCAGGCCTTCGACGACTTCCAGAAGGGCCGCCTGGGCACCGTCCCGGCCGTGCACGGCATGTCGGCATCGGGACCGCAGGAGTCCTGACCTGCCGAGTGCGCGGTGGCCCCGTCCGTTCCCGGGCGGGGCCACCGGTCGGTCCCGGCACTGCGCGCGGTTCCGGGCGGTGGTGGCTCCCGTACCGCTCGCCCTGCTCGGTACGGCGCTCCTGCGGCCGCCGCACCGGAGGGCGACGAGGGCCTTCACGGGGTGGCGCGGTTCTCGTGAAGCCTGCGTTCCTCGTGAAGCCTGCGTTCCTCGTGGGGAGTCGGGGCAGCGGCCCTCTCGGCCCCGCCGGTCCCGTCGGCCCCCTCCGGGGGGGAGTCCGACTCGTCCAGCTCGAACCAGATGCTCTTGCCCGTGCCGCGCGGGGTGACGCCCCAGGTGTGGGCCAGGAGTTCGATCAGGAGCAGGCCGCGGCCGGAAGAGGCCAGCTCGCCCGGCGTGCGGATGTGCGGGAGGTCGGCACCCCCGTCGGTGACCTCGATGTGTATCCGGCGGCCCTCGGGCCCGCCGAGGATCTCGGCTTCGAGGAGGGCGTCGGCGTCGGTGTGCACGAGAACGTTGGTGAGCACCTCCGACAGGAGCAGGACCGCCGAGTCGACCTGGTCCGGCGAGCACCAGTCATGCAGCATCTCGCGCAGGTGCTGCCGGGCCTCCGCGACCCGTTCCGGCTCGGACTGCTCCACCGTCAGCATGGTGCGGCGCAGCGCCTGCCGTACCGGGCCCGGACCGGTGCCGGCGCCCGCGCCGAGGTCCTCGGCCTGCCGGGTGAGCAGCAGCAGGGCGATGTCGTCCTCGCGGCGATCGGTCAGGGGGCCGGTGGTGTGGTGCGAGGAGGGGCCGTGGACCGCCTGCACCAGGGCGTCGGCCAGTTCCTCCAGGCTGCCCTGATGGCGTTCGAGGATGGTGCGCAGTCGCCGCCAGCCGGTGTCCAGGTCGTGGCCGCCGGTCTCGATCAGACCGTCCGTGCAGATCAGCATGGTCTCGCCGGGCTCCAGGACCATGCGGGTGGTGGGGTAGTCGGCGTCCGGGACGATGCCCAGGGGAACCCCGCCGGCCGTCTGCCGGGTCAGTACGGTCGCGTCGGGCATGCGGACCGCAGGGTCGTGGTGTCCGGCGCGGGCGACGTCCAGCACTCCGCCGGCCGGGTCGACCTCGACGTACAGGCACGTCGCGTAGCGCGGATCGACGGGGTCGGCCTCGTTGATCCCGTACAGGAAGCGGGAGGCGCGGGAGAGCACGGCGTCGGGCCGGTGTCCCTCGGAGGCGTACGCCCGCAGGGCTATGCGCAACTGGCCCATGAGTCCGGCGGCCCGTACGTCGTGGCCCTGCACGTCCCCGATGACCAGGGCGAACCGTTCGTTCGGCAGCGTGATCACGTCGTACCAGTCACCGCCGACCTGGAGGCCGCCACCGGTGGGGACGTACCGGGCGGCGACGCTCATCCCCGGGATGCGCTGCGGGCCGAGCCTGGGCAGCATCGAGCGCTGCAGGTCGTTGGTGAGGGCCCGCTCGCTCTCGGCGGTGCCCGCGCGGGTCAGTGCCTGGGACAGCATCCGTGCCACGGTGGTCAGCACCGACCGCTCGTCGGGGGTGAAGGTGACCGGGTGGGCGAAGACCACCATCCAGGTGCCCATCGTGCGGCCGGACGCCGTCAGCGGCAGGAAGGCCCAGGACTGGTGGCCGAAGCGTTCGGCCAGCGGCCAGGTGAGGGGATACCGGGCCCGGTACTGCTGTGGGCTGGACACGTAGATCGCGCGGCCCGTCCGTGCCACCTCGGCGGCCGGGAAGGCCGTGTCCAGGGGCATGGAGAACGGGCCTTCGGAGTCGGGCTCCTGTCCGTGGTGGCCGATGACGGTGAGCTGGTCGCCCGTCACGCCGTACACCGCGAGTCCGTCCGGTGAGAAGCCCGGCATCGAGAGGTTCGCCGCGACCCGCAGCACCTCCTGGGTCGACCGCGCCTCGGCCAGCGCCCTGCCCGCGTCCAGCAGGAACGCCTCCCGGGACCGGCGCCAGTCGCCGGTGACCGCGCTGCGGCCGGCGGGGGTGCCGGGTGCCGGATCGGTGACCTCCTGAAGGGTCCCGGTGAGCAGGTACGCCTTGCGCAGGGGGTCGAAGGTCGGCTTGGAGCGGCTGCGCACCACCCGTACGACCTGCCCCTGGTCGTCCATGATCCGGATGCGTACCTCGGCGAGGGTGCCTTCGGCGACGGCGAGCCGGACCACACCGGTGATCTCGTTCCAGTCGACCGGGTGGAGCCGTGCCCGTACCCGGGCCTCCGTGAGGGTGACCTGCTCGGCGGGCAGCCCCAGGAGCCGTGCCGAGACCTCGTCGACCGTCACCAGCCCGGCTGCTGTGTCCCAGTGCCATCTTCCGGTCTCGACGAGGGCGAGGACGTCCCTCACGGAGGGCAGGGACTCACCAGTGCGCATTGCCCCACTTTATGGAGTCTCGGGCGGAAAATGCCACCGGCGGTGTTCACGGGAGCGGCCGGTAAAGCTGGGGCAGTGATCTTGGACCGGCCGGTAGGCTTGGGGGAGTTTCACGTGAAACAACGGCCCCGACACCAAGACCCCGATCCGCGAAGGCTGGATGAACGACGATGCATCGGTACAGGTCCCACACCTGCGGCGAGCTCCGCGCCTCTGACGTCGGCACCGACGTCCGGTTGAGCGGCTGGCTGCACAATCGGCGCGACCTGGGCGGCATCCTCTTCATCGATCTGCGCGATCACTACGGCATCACGCAGCTCGTGGCCCGTCCCGGCACGCCCGCCTACGAGGCCCTGGACCGGCTCTCCAAGGAGACCGTCGTCCGGATCGACGGCAAGGTCGTCTCCCGTGGCGCGGAGAACGTCAACCCCGAGCTGCCGACCGGCGAGGTCGAGGTCGAGGTCGGCGAGGTCGAGGTGCTGGGCGCGGCGGCTCCGCTCCCCTTCACGATCAACGCCGAGGACGGGGTCAACGAGGAGCGGCGCCTGGAGTACCGCTTCCTGGACCTGCGCCGCGAGCGCATGCACCGCAACATCCTGCTGCGGACGTCGGTGATCTCGGCCATCCGCCACAAGATGACGGCGCTGGGCTTCAACGAGATGGCGACGCCCATCCTCAGTGCCACCTCCCCCGAGGGCGCCCGCGACTTCGTCGTCCCCTCGCGTCTCCACGCGGGCAGGTTCTACGCGCTGCCGCAGGCTCCGCAGCAGTTCAAGCAGTTGCTGATGGTCTCCGGCTTCGACCGCTACTTCCAGATCGCGCCCTGCTTCCGCGACGAGGACGCCCGCGCGGACCGCTCGCCGGGCGAGTTCTACCAGCTCGACGTGGAGATGAGCTTCGTCGAGCAGGAGGACGTCTTCCAGCCGATCGAGAAGCTGATGACCGAGCTGTTCGAGGAGTTCGGCAACGGCCGCCACGTGACGTCCCCGTTCCCGCGGATCCCGTTCCGCGAGGCGATGCTGAAGTACGGCTCCGACAAGCCGGACCTGCGCGCCAAGCCGGAGCTCGTCGACATCACCGACGTCTTCGAGGGCTCGGAGTTCAAGGCGTTCGCCGGCAAGCACGTGCGCGCGCTGCCGGTGCCGGACGTCTCCGGCCAGCCGCGCAAGTTCTTCGACCAGCTCGGTGACTACGCGGTCGCGCAGGGCGCGAAGGGCCTGGCGTGGGTGCGGGTGGCCGAGGACGGCTCGCTGACCGGCCCGATCGCGAAGTTCCTCACCGAGGAGAACGTCGCCGAGCTGACCAAGCGGCTCTCGCTGGCCCCCGGCCACGCGGTGTTCTTCGGCGCGGGTGAGTTCGACGAGGTCTCGAAGATCATGGGCGCGGTCCGGGTCGAGGCCGCCAAGCGGGCCGGACAGTTCGAGGAGGACGTCTTCCGCTTCTGCTGGATCGTCGACTTCCCGATGTACGAGAAGGACCCGGACACCGGCGCGATCGACTTCTCCCACAACCCCTTCTCGATGCCGCAGGGCGGCCTGGAGGCCCTGGAGACCCAGGACCCGCTGGACATCCTGGGCTGGCAGTACGACATCGTGTGCAACGGCGTCGAGCTGTCCTCGGGTGCGATCCGGAACCACGAGCCGGACGTCATGATCAAGGCCTTCGAGATCGCGGGCTACGACCGCGAGACGGTCGAGGAGAAGTTCGCCGGCATGCTGCGCGCGTTCCGCTTCGGCGCCCCGCCGCACGGCGGCATCGCGCCCGGCATCGACCGCATCGTCATGCTGCTCGCCGACGAGCCCAGCATCCGCGAGACCATCGCCTTCCCGCTCAACGGCAACGCCCAGGACCTGATGATGGGCGCCCCGACCGAGCTGGACGAGGCCCGCCTGAAGGAACTGCACCTGACGGTGCGCAAGCCGCAGGCGAAGTAGACCGGCCACACGCGAGGGGCCCGGAACCGACACCGGTGTCGGTTCCGGGCCCCTCGTCGTGTTGACGTGGGATGCGACAGGCAGGACGGCAGGCCTGCCTGTCAGGCCGGCGGGCCGCGAACTGGGTGAGGATGGCCTGGACCTCGTAGATGTCGACGTCCTTGGTGAAGGTCTTCTCGATGAGGGGCGAGGTGCCAAAGCTCCGGATCTTGAGTTCGGCGTCGAGGTCGAAGGCACCGGCCGGCCGCTGCCTCATACGGACCGAGTAACCGAACTCCTGCCAGGGCAAGCAGGAACGGCCCATCTGATACGTCGCTTCATGCGAGACGCATGGCGTTGTTCTCCGGGGCCAACAGCCAGCGGAAATGGTCGACGAGCGGTTCCACGGTGCTCGGGTCACGTATCAGCACTCCGAGCTCGATGTTGTGGGACAGAGCCCGGTCGGTGAGGTTGGCGCTGCCCAGAAAGGCTGTGTGCCGGTCGGCGGCGATCAGTTTGGCGTGCAAGACCCCCGTACTGTCCGCACGGTGCCACATGTGTACCTCGTCGGGCAGCGCCGCGAAGGCCGCCGAGGCCTGTGTGGACTCTTCGAGTAAGAGATCCACACGCACTCCCCGGTCGACGGCTCGCCGTATCTCTGTCACGACGTCACGAGCCCCGTGGGCGGCGAAGCTGGCGATCAGCAATGACGACTCCGCAGAGCGGATGACGTCCACGGCGACTCCGCTCGTCAGGCGAGCCGGGGTCGACGCACTGATCGGGCCGCTGACCACCACTTGGGTCGGCCGCGGGCGAGGGAACGAGCGGAGGGCGGCCAGCGCGAGAGCCAGCCCGGATCCGGGTACGCCGGGTGCTTCGGCGCTCCACACGCGGGTGATCTCCGTAAGTTGCCGCGCCAGACCCGCCGCGTGCTGGGCGGCTGCGAAACGGGTCAGCAGGGGGTCACCCGGGCCGGTGATCATCCCGAAGAGATGCTCCAGAGTGACGAGACGGTCTTCCGGCAGACGATCGCAGAGGGCGGCAAGAAGAACCGGGAGACGCGATGCCGAGATGCCTGTGTCCGCGGCGGGCCCGGCGGCATGGGTGGTCTCCCGATGACCATCCCCCTCACTCGGCTCGTTGTTCGCTCCCGGCTCCGTCACGGCCTGAACGCGCACTTGTCGTCCGCCAGCGTCTCCACCAGCAGGGCCCGGTCCAGATAGTGGTTGCCGCGCTCGCAGGAGGTCTCCGCGGCGAACAGGCACGCATGACATGCCGCGCCGTGCAGCCGGGCGTGTACGCGGGGATCGTGCTCGGCGCACATGGGATCGGAGCTGCACAGTCTGGCTTCCTCGAGGGCCTGGGCGATCGCCGGCCCGAGCCGGTCGCCGCGGCCGAGCGAGACGAGTCCGCCCAAGGTGCCCTCACTGTCGGGCGCGGCGGTGTAGAGCAGGATTCCGGACATGGGGTCGGGGCCGGAGCGGGCGTAGATCCGTTCCGCTATGCCCGAGGCGCCGTAACCGCACTCCAGGGCGAACTGGCGGATGAGCACGTGGGCCAGGGTGTGCAGGAGCACGTACCTGATACCGGGCCAGCGGGGTTCGACCCGGCGGGCCAGGCACCAGTCCCGGTGCGCTGTCTTCAGTACCTCCTCGCGGGCGCGTACGGCGGGCTGTCGTTCCCACTCCGCGACTCGGCGCTCCTTGAGCGCGAGGAACACGCCCTCACCGCGCAGTTCGGCGCATGGCACCCAGGTGGAGGGATTGCGGCTGAGCGGGGCCACCTGACGGGTGCGCCCGTCGTCCTCCGGCAGCCACTCGGGGGCCTCTATACGCGTGAAGCCGGTGAGGGCCGACACCTCGCGGAGCCGGTGGACCAGGACGACGCTGTCGAGCCAGTCGGACGTGCCGTCGGGCACCCGCCGCTCACGGACGGTGGTGAAGTCCGGCAGTGAGCGGTCCCGGGGATGGGTGAAAGCGCGCCATTCCGGCGTGATGAGGTCGAACTCCTCTTCCTCCTCGCCCTGGTCCTCCGCGGCCGCCCTGGCTTCCCTGGTGACCGCGGCCCAGACGGCGTCCGCTCCGTACTGTTCCAGCTCGGGCCAGCACGCCTGGGTCGGCAGCAGCATCTTCGCGGCGTCCGCGGGGACGGCGGCGAGCGGGGACAGCAGGCTCCAGTGTTCCCTGACCGCCTGGGTGAGCGGCTCCTCGGCGCGGGGAATGCTGAACACGCGCAGCTGGGAGGCGAACCAGCTGTTGGTGGCGCCCAGCACCATCGTGCGCGTCTGCTCGGGGCATCCGCCCGGGGCGAAGGTGCCGAGGTGCGGGTGGTGGCCCCGGCAGGCGGGCAGGTTCCGCTCGCCGGCCTGGCCGAGGGCGTCGGCCATGGAGCGGGGCGGCACCCCGCAGGTGCACCGTACGAAGACGTTGGCGGCTTCGCCCGTGGTGCCGGACTCGGTCAGGCTGAGGGTGTTCCCCTCGCAGTCGGACGCGCCGCGGTGGACGAAGTAGACCCAGGGGAAGTCGTCCATGTGCCCGGTCGGGCAGGCGACGAGGAAGCGGGCGGGCAGCGCGGTGGGCTGGCCCTTGCCGGCGCCGCCGCAGTTGACGTGGACGTACTTGGTCTTCTCGGGGCGGTAGGGGTTCGGCCGGAGCTGGAAGAGACCGCCCGACGCGGGGGCCAGCTGGTTGCAGCGTTCGCGCGAACAGCGCAGCCAGCGAGGGAACAGTCCGACGGGTACGCCGGTCCTGGTCCAGTCGCCGTACGGGTCCGCGGGGTTCTCCGGCAGGTGGGGCGGGGTGCGCAGGGCGGCCACCTGGCCGCCCAGCCGGCGACGGACGGCTGCCAGGAGGCGGTCCTCGGTCAGCACCGTGGCACGCACGGGATCCCAGGAGTCGAGGCCCATCACCATGGTCGACAGGTTGGGCAGGTCGGTGACGGCGCCGATGCCGTAGGTGTGCAGAAGCTGGCTCGGACGCAGCTCGCCCACCCGGAGTGCCGCGGAGGCGGGGCCGGTCATGTCGTCTCCATGGGGTCCGAGGGATCCGCGTCGGTGGCCGGGGTGCCGGCGTCGTTCTGTTGCCGGGGCACGTAGGGCGGTTCCGCCTCGGGCTCGTGGCCCGCGGGGTCGGTGAAGATCAGCCGGATGGGGGGTTCCACCTCGCGCAGCGACGTCGGGCAGGTCATGAGCCGCCAGGGGCCGCTGTCCGGTTCGAGGAGGAGGGGGGCCACGTCGCCCTGGCGGCGGGCGGCGCGGTAGCCGAGGACCGCGCCCGGTGCCTTGCGCTTCTGCTCCCAGTAGTCGAGACGCGCGTCGAGCCGGGTGCGTACGTCGTCGACGGTGTGCCGGGCGTCCGTGACGTCCTTGGCACGCAGTTCCAGGGAGCGCACGGCGTGGCTGACGACCTCGCCGCGGCGGTCGACCCACTGGGCGCCGCGGTTGGGGTTGTAGTCGGGTTTGAGGTTGCGCACCAGGGAGGCCAGGACGCCGGTGAGGCCCCGGTCGATGGCGCGGTCCGCGAACGGGGTGACGGACAGCGCCTCGACGTGCTGGTAGATGGTGGCGTGGAAGGACTCGAAGGTCTCGTAGTGGGAGAGGTCGCGCGGGCGCGCCCAGTTGAGGACGGTGAGGACGAGGCCGGGGGCCCGGCGGCCGACGCGGCTGGTGGCCTGGATGTACTCGGCGGTCGACTTGGGCTGGTTGTTGACGACCATGACGCCGAGCCGGGAGACGTCCACGCCGACGGCGATCATGTTGGTGGCGAGCAGGACGTCGATGGGCCGGGGCGACCCCTTGGGCCGGCGTCCGAAGGCGATGTCGAGCTTCTCCAGAATGTCGGGGATGGCGTCGGAGGCCATGCGGCTGGTCAGCTCGGCCGGTTCACCGATCCTCCGCGCGGCGAGCCCCCGGCGGTCGGCCCTGACGAGCCTGGCCGACACGTCGTCCTCCACGAGGCGGCGCATGCCGCCGAGGTCGCGCAGGCTGTTGAAGTAGCCGACGAGGGTCATGTACGGGTCGGTCAGCTCGCTCGCCCCGTACGTCTCGTAGAGGTGCTGGGCGGCGGCGAGCTGGGCGACGAACACCCTGATCGCCACGGACTTGGTCCGCACGCCCTGCGCGCAGATGCCCACGTAGCGGCGGCCGGGCGTGGTGGAGGTGTCCCGGCGGCGGGCGAAGAACGTGTCGTCGGCGCTGAGTCCGGACGGCGGGAAGACGGCCGTGCGGCGGGCGAACAGGTCGTGGATCTGGCGGTCGGCGCGGCGCACGGTGGCGGTCGAGGCGATGACCTTCGGGCGCACGGCACGGCCGTGTTCGGGCTCCCAGGTGGAGAGTCGGTCCACGGCGGTCTCGTACAGCCCGGTGAGGGAGCCGAGCGGGCCGGAGATGAGGTGCAGTTCGTCCTGGACGATCAGGTCCGGCGGGCGCACGCGCACGACGTCGACGGTGGAGGCGGCCTCGTGGCCGTTCGCCGCGGGGTGGCTGGAGGACTCCCACTCGGCGTCCACGGCGGACGGCGTGACGTAGCCGTGCCGGGTGCAGCGCCGGGAGACCTGACCGAACAGCGCCTGTGTCTCGCCCTTCCAGGGCAGCTGCGCGAACTTGTCGACGGTGGCGATGACGAGGCCGGGCGGGTGGCGGTAGATCTCCTCGTCCACGACGAGCACCGGAAGCCCCCGTTCGTCCGGAGGCAGTCCGAAGGCGCTCACTCCGAAGGGGCACTCGTAGACGTCGGGGCAGGTGACGAACGTCCGGCGGAGGGTGGTCTCGACGGTGATGTCGCGGCCCGCCTCCAGCTTCGTGCCGCACCAGGGGCAGCTGGTGAGCTGGTGCGGCGAGCCCAGCCGTCCGAACCCGCCGAAGCCCTTGTCCCGCTTGCGTTCCTTGACCCACTCGGCGGCCTGCTCGTTGGTGTTGGGGGTGACCCTGCCTCCCACCCACAGGCCGATGCGGAACGGGTTGCGTCCCCAGTGGCCGGGCTCCTCGCGGCGGATCACCTCGCAGGCGCAGATCAGCGCGGTGGCGCGCTGGAACTGCTGGATGGTGAGCAGCCGCAGCGTGTACCGCATGATCACGGCGACGCCGTGTTCGGCGTCGAGGCCACCGAGGTGGGGCTTGCGCCGCCGTATGGCGAGGGTGAACGCGGTCAGACCGAGGTAGGCCTCGGTCTTGCCGCCACCGGTGGGGAACCACAGGAGGTCGGCCAGCGCGCCGCTGTCGTCGGCCCGCTCGGGGTGCGCGGGGTCGGCGAGCGAGGGCAGGTTGAGCAGCAGGAAGGCCAGCTGGAAGGGGCGCCAGCTGCGGTTCTTCGGCAGGTCGACCGCACCGACCGCTTCCTCCAGCGAGGTCGACGGGGAGCGCCGCCGGTCGCCGGCGGCGATGGTGTGGATCCGCTGGTGCGCCATGGCACGGTTGGCGAACCGGAACGCGTCGAGCGCCTCGGGGTCGTCGCGCAACAGGTCGATGCCGGCCTGGATGCGGTCGGCCGCGCGCCCGGCGAGGCGCATGTTCTCCCCGGCCTCCGCACGGTAGGCGTCGAGTCCGGCGGCCGGGTCGTCCACCGACTGTTTCTGCCGGGCGATCCAGGCGCGGTAGCCGTCCACGAGAGGGAGCAGCGCGGCGCGCAGCGGGGCGGCCTCCAGCCTGCTCAGCTCCCGCATGTCCAGCACCAGGTCGCTGAGTTCGGGCAGGTCCTCGTCGCGTGCGTCTCGCTGCGGGTCGGGGACGTCGGTGTGCGGGACCTCGTACGAGGGTGTGGCCGTGGTGGAGAGCCGGACCGCACGCCGGGGGTTCGCCGGGTCTGCCTCGGCGTGCACACCGCTGCCGTGGCCCACGGCGAACTCGGGGTGGAACCGGTAGGTCATGGCGAGGGCGCGCCGCTCGTCCTGGCCGCTCCCGGGTGGCTCGGCGCTGCGGCGCGGCAGGAAGGGAGCGGCGTCCGGGGCGCCCGCCACGGTCATCGACGCCTGGAACATCCAGTGGGTCGAACCGGGCTTGTCCTCCTGCCCGTTGACCAGGAAGAGGGAGACCAGCCACGATCCCTCGTGCAGCCGGGCCCGGCCGCGCACCACGACGTTCGGAAAGTCGCGGGCGTGCACCGGCTGGGCGGCCAGCCTCCCCTCCACCAGCTTCACGGTGACCGTCCCCGAGCACGGCACCCGGTGGTAGACCCGCTTCGGGTTGCCCTCGATCTTCGAGTCCCCGCGCTCGTACCGCGCCCAGGCGCAGTCGACCGTCAGCTCCGGCACCCGGCGTTCCACGCGGAAGGTCAGCCCCAGCGTCGACGGGTGCAGACTCGGCATGGTGGGCGCGGACGGGTCGGGGTCCCCGGCTTCCGACTCCTGCTCGGGTGTCATGCCCGGCTCGTCGAGCGTCTCGGGCTCGACCACCTTGCCGACGGTCCGCAGCGGCGCGCCCTGCTCGTCCCGCGCACCGCCGGGAGCCAGCCGTCCGATGATGTAGTGGTCCAGCGGATTCCCCGCCAGTTCCTCCGGCTCGTCCCCGGTGGGTCCCAGGAGGTCGCGTACGACCAGCTCGGCGAGCCGGTCACGCAGTTGCTGCGGAGTGGGCGCGGACAGCACCGCCCCACCGGAGGCGGGATCGCGCTCGGGGTCCGGGCCGGTGAGAGGTTGCTGGGTCACGGGGCCAGATTAGGGGCGGCCACCGACAACGGGTACGGACTTCCGTACGGAACCCGATCAGCCGCTGTACCTGACGGCGGTTCCACGCCGTCCGGCGGACGGCTTTCGGCCGGATTCCGATCAATCTCTTCGGTTGAGCGTGTGACCTTCGTTACGGTGCGTGGTCCGAGGGGTACGAAACGCGTGCGAGAGGCCGCCGGGGGCGCGGAGCGGTGCGCGACGGGTGAAGGGCGAGCGGGGGCACATGACGGACGGCAGCACCGGTGGTATTCCGCACCAGCCGTCGAGCGGCCCGCCGTCCGCGCAGCCCTGGTCCGGAGGGTACGGCGTTCCGCTGACCGGTGCCGGGCACGCGCCGGAGTGGGTGGAGTGGGCTCCGGACTTCGGGGACAACCGCCACCGGGGCGCGTTCGGCGAGGAGTTCATCCGCATGCTCGCCACGGCGGCCGACCTGGACGTGACCAGCAAGCTGCGGGACCGGGTGGGCGTCGACTGGCAGCTGGGGTACAGCGGCCGGAGAGGGACGCGCCGCTATCCGGCCATCGAGGCGCAGGTCAAGTGCACGTCCTCCCCGGACGTCCGCGAGGACCACATCCGCTTTCCGCTCAAGGTCAAGAATTACAACCAACTGGCCGGCGCGGACTACGAGATGCCCCGCTTCCTCTTCCTGGTCCTGGCGCCGGCCGACCCCTTCACCTGGTCGCACGCCACCGAGGACCGCCTGCACCTGAGCCACGCCGCGTACTGGCTCTGTCTGCACGACCAGGAGCCGCTCCCCCTGGACAACCGGTCGGCGCAGGGCACGAGGACGGTCTACGTCCCGCGTGCCAACCTGCTGACCGTCGACTCCCTGCACGACCTGTTCGCCGAGGACTACCGGGACCTGGTGGCGCTATGACCGCGATCACGGATGCCGAGTTCGAGGAGGCCGCGGCGCTCGCCCCCGAGGTCGTGCGGCGCTATCTGAGCGGCAAGGGGTGGAACGCGGAACGCGACCTGTCCGGTGCCGAACTGTGGGAGTGGAGGCCGCCGCACGAGCCGGGACCACCGTACGAACTCCTGGTGCCGGTGACGCGCCGCCGTGACTACGCGGGCCGGGTGGCCGACATCCTGGAGGCTCTCGCGGTCGTCGAGGCGCGCCGTCCGGGCGACATTCTGCGGGAGATGCGGTTACCCCCGGTCGACTGGCAGTTCCTGCGGCTCGTACCGCCCGGCCCCTCCGGTACGGCTCCGCTCCTGGATCTGGTGTCGGCGCTCAGCGGCCTGAAGGACCTGCACACGGCGGCGGCGTCCTCGGCCCACCAGCCCCAGGCCGTACAGCCCGGCCAGAAACCGCAGGTGGTGAAGGACCATGTGGCGGCGGTACGGCTGGACCAGACCCGCGTCGGCAGTTACGTCATCGCCGCGCACACCCCGCTGCCGGAGGGCCCGTACGGCGGATACGACCGGACGGGGCAGAGGTCACTCTTCGACGAGGCCGCACCGGCCGGGCGCAGGCCGCTCCACCCGCAGCCGTCCGAGCCGTTCGCCCGCAGGATCTCCCGGATGCTGTACGCGGGTGTGGCCTGCGCGCACGC
Source organism: Streptomyces sp. NEAU-W12 (assembly GCF_026242095.1). Classification (NCBI taxonomy): domain Bacteria; kingdom Bacillati; phylum Actinomycetota; class Actinomycetes; order Kitasatosporales; family Streptomycetaceae; genus Streptomyces; species Streptomyces sp. NEAU-W12. The sequence goes on along the minus strand of NZ_JAPJDM010000001.1, from coordinate 126,120 downwards.
GGCGGCGGAGGCGACGCTGGCCGACGACTCCGTGCCCCACGCCGAGCACATGTCGGGCGCCGGCCTGTCCGCGAACCTCTGCGAGGCCCTGGTGCGGATCGCGGGTGAGGAGCGCCGTGACTTCTCCCTGTCCTTCGCCTGGTCGTCCGAGATGCCGATGGAGCAGCCCTCACCGCCGGTCGGGATCTCCCACCGGCATGTCGGCGCGCTGGACGCGGTGGCGAAGGACCTGCGGGAGCGGCTGGGCCGGGAGGAGGGGGCGGTCCTGAACGGTGTGGTGACCAAGCTGCACCGGGACGTGAATCCCCGTGAGGCGACGATCTACGGCTCCTTCCTCCACGAGGACACCCCGCGCCAGCGGAGGGTCCGGGTGGAGCTGCGGGCGGAGGACATCGACCGGGCCGCCGATGCCTGGCGGGCGGGGCTGGAGGTGGTGGTGGCCGGCGATCTGGAGCCGCGTGGAACGGGCGTCCGGATGAGGCGGGTGACGAGGTTCGTGGTGCGGCCGGATTGAGGAGCAGCGTCGCCGCGCTTCCCCGCCGGGTGGTGCGGGGAGGCGCGGCGACGGCCGTGACTACTTGTCTTCGAAGATCTCTACCGCCGTCGGGGCCGTGACGGCTCGGCGGTGCCAGTGGCGCAGGATCTCGGGGTCGCCACAGGCGGTGATGCGCTCCCGGACCGCTTCGGGGACGGCGATGCCGCGCACGTCCAGGATCTCCAGGATGTCCTCGGCGGCGCGTCGGGCCGCGCCCTCGGCTCGGCCTTCGTCGCGGATTTCCTCGGAGAGGTCCGACTTGTAAAAGGAGAGGTCCACGGCCACCAGTTTCCTCCACAGTTGTGCGGCCGGGTGCTTGCCCAGGCCTTGTGCGATGAGTTCGATGATCGGGTCGGCGAGGTTCTGCGGTGTGTCCCGCAGAACGGTCGTCATTGACTTGAGTATGGCCCCGGCGTCCGGATGTGTGGCGTGCGTGATCGCGGACAGTGTGGCGAGGGCGAGGTCCTTGCGGACTTCGGCGGGGTTGGTGATCACCGGCATGTTGTGCGGTCCCGCGACCAGTGGCCGGAGGGTCAGCACGGGCCACTGGCGCGGGCCGAAGCTGACCTCGCGCGCGGCCCATTCCGCCGTGGCGCGGTCCTGGCAGACGACCAGCAGGAGCGGCTGGAGCCGGTACTTCGTGAGCAGGTACGAGGCGTAGTAGGCCCAGCTGGCGGGCTTGTGAGGGTCCTTGGCTCCCTGGGCCTCGACCGCGAGGAGCAGCGGTTCGCCGTCCTCCGCGTCCAGCCGCAGGAGCGTGTCCACGCGGCGTTCGACGGGGCTGGTCTCGGTGAGGTCGTTGGGCAGGACCGTGACCGAGGTGGGCGGGGGGAAGTCGACGCCGAGGACCTCGGACACCCCGGAGAAGAGGCCCGGGTATTGCTGGAAGATGCGGTGCATCGCCTCGTGGGGCGAGTTGACCATGCGGGTTCCTGTGGGGGGAGAGGAGAAGGGGCATTGCCTCTGGCACATGCCTTGTGCGTTTCGCGTGGAGCGTAGGGCTGTAACCAGGTCCGACAGGCGCGCAGTTGGTGATGTTCACCTGGACGGGTGAAGGCGGCTGCGAGCCGCCTTCCGGCGGGTGGCGGGTCCTGGTCGGCGGGTCAGAGGCCCGTGGGCGCCGGTTGCCGGAGGGTGAGGCAGCCCTGGCAGTGGTGGGGGTCAGGGCCGCGGTAGGCGTGGTCGCAGGTGTCGCAGTTGCGGAGGGGGTGCCGGACGGGCGGGGGCTGTTCGGGGGCGCGGTAGGGCGGGAGGGGCGGCAGTTTGGCCGTCAGGCGGTGGGCCAGGAAGGCGGCGGGCCGGATCAGGGGCTCCATGGGCAGGTCGTCGGCCAGGGCCTTGCGTACGGCGGTGGGGGTCAGGTCGCGCTCCAGCCAGGCGACGACACCGGGCGCGAGGTGTTCGGCGTCGGTGGCGGAGAGCAGCAGCCGGGGGTCCTCGCGGCGCAGGCCGGCGAGGACGTCGGTGGCAGCCTGGAGGAGGTCGGGGGAGGTGTAGCCGGGCTTCGGTACGGCAGGGAGGGCGCGGCGGCGTGGGGGTTCCTGCTGCGGGGCGGCGGCCGCGCGGCGGGTTGGGGGACGGGCCGGAGGGCTGGGCGTCTCGCCCGGTTCGGACGGGGCGTCGCGTCGGCCGGGCTGGTTGCAGGAGACCGTGCGGGTGACGATGCGGCCGGTCGGGGTGCGTTCGCGGGTGCGGCGCAGGTAGCCGTGGGTCTCCAGCTCGCGCAGGGCGGCGGCGATCCGGGTCGGGCCCTCGGGGAAGCGGGCGGCGAGGGTCTTGATGCCGATGGGGGCGCCGGTGGGGAGGGACTGGATGTGGCAGGCCAGCCCGATCGCCAGCAGGGAGAGGTCCGGGTGCTGGGCGAGGTGGTTGCCGATCACCGTGAAGCGGGCGGTGTGGCGGATGTTGTCGTGGGTGACGCCGCCGGGGTGCCGCTTCGCGCGGGTGCGGTGGGAGGTGTGGTTTTTCCCGTCGTTACGGGACTGGGCGTGCGGGGGCACGCTAGTGTTTTGGGTGTTCATCGGGAAGGGGCTTTCTTCCTTGGTGGGCAGGCCCTCGCAACGGGACGTCACTCCCGGCGGGGGCCGTTTGCGTGTCTGGGGCTGTGTGCCGCGTTGCGCTGAGCGTAGGGCAGGCAACCTGTGGCATATCCACTCCAGTTGGTGATGTTCACTCGCGCGAGTGAGCGTGCGCCGTGGGCGGGAGGGGTGGGGCTTGGTGGGGTTTCTTTCTCTCCCGTGGTCCTTGGAAAAGATGGCCGACGGCACCGGAACACACGCGGCGGGGTTCCGGTGCCGGTGTCGTTTCCGCAGGTCAGGCTGGCGGTAGGTCGAGTTCCGCCCATACGGTCTTGCGGGGGACGGGTCCGAGGTCCATGCCCCAGCGGTCGGCGAGGGCCTCGACGAGGAGCAGGCCGCGTCCGGACTCGGTGTCGGGGGCGGGTACGCGGCGGCGCGGGAGGTCGTCACCGCGGGTGTCCGTGACCTCGATGCGGAGGGTCGCGCCGTCGGTCAGGAGGGCGAGGCGGAAGTCGCGTTCGGTGAGCCGGCCGTGGGTGGCCGCGTTGGCGGCGAGTTCGGCGACGAGGTGTTCGGCGGCCTCACTGACACGGTGGGGCAGGTCCCGGTCGCGCATCCAGTCCGCGGCGAGCAGCCGGGCGAGGCGGGCGCCGCGGGGCGTGGGTGACAGGAGCACGCTGAAGTGGCCGGCGGGTGACAGAAATTGGGTGGACTTTTCGCTGTTCACGGGACCGAGCGTGGCCGGACGTGCTTACCGTGAACAGTGACAGACCCGGTACGTAGGGTGACTGTCGATGCTTGTCGGTCGCTGTCCGGACCGTCGGAAAAACCGGCCTACGAGTAAGGGCGTTGCACAGCACGGCGGTACGACAGAGGGGTGCGGTATGTCGGTGGACGGCGAGGCGGTACGGCTCCGGACCGAGGCGGACGAACCGGGGTGGGAGGTGGACCCGGACGACGAATGGGGCGTGGCCGTTCTCACCACGGTGGGGCGTCAGTTGAGGCTGCGACGGGAGGCCGTGGGCATGCGCGTCGCCGACTTCGCGGCGGCGGTCAAGTACGGGGACGACCCTGTCTACAAGGTCGAGGGCGGCAAGCGGATTCCCCGGCAGGAGTACCTGGACAGGGCCGACGAGGTGTTGGACGCGGGCGGACTCATCGCGGCGGCCTGGGAGGACGTGAAGAAGGTCCGGTATCCGAAAACGGTTCGGGAGCTGGCCAAGCTGGAGGCCCAGGCGGTAGAGATCGGCATCTACGAGAACAACGGCATCAACGGACTTCTACAGGTACCCGACCACGCACGCGCCCTGTTCGAAGCCATGCAGCCTCCCTACTCCCCGGAGGAGGTGGAGCGGATGGTGGCCGCACGCGCGGCTCGTTCGTCGATCTACGAGCGTTCACCTGCGCCTGCGCTCAGCTTCGTCCTGGAAGAGGCGGCTCTGCGCCGCCCGATCGGGGGCACAATGGTGTTGCGCCAGCAGCTCGAACGTCTGTTGGAGGTGGGGCGGTTGCACAACGTCGTTCTTCAGGTGATGCCGCTGAACTGCGAGACGCACTCCGGCATGGACGGCAAGATCGAGCTGCTGAAGTTCGCAGACGGTTCGGCAGTGGGCCGTTCCGATGGTGCGTTCAACGGTCGGCCGACCTCGGAACCCAAACACCTGCGCATCCTTGAGTTGCGGTATGGCACCATCCGGGCTCAGGCCCTCTCGCCACGGGAGTCGCTGGCCTTCATCGAACAACTGCTGGGAGAGACATGATCCGCAAGACCACTGCCGGGGACGCCTCCGAGCTGGCGTGGTTCAAGAGCAGCTACAGCAGCGGCAACGACGGCAACTCCTGCGTCGAGCTTGCTCTCACACCTGGCACCGTGCACGTCCGCGATTCCAAGAACGTCGACGGCCCCCGGTTGGCACTCGCGCCCACCGCGTGGGCGGACTTCGTGGCGTACGCCTCGGAACGCTGACTCAGCAAGGGCATGCGCCCCGCGCCTGGTTTTCACCAGGAGCGGGGGCGTGTTGGTGTGCGGCTCAGAACAGCGCATCAGGGTTGGGAAACAGGCCGTCGTCAGTGAAGTCTTCGGTGATTTGCTGAGGGCCGCGCGCAGCGGCCCGCGCCTTCGCCTTGGCCTTACGGGCAGCGGCCCGCCGCCGCTTGGCCTCAGGAGTGTGCAATCCCTTGTCCAATTCCTCCTTGTAGCGAGCGTGATTCAACTCCAGGAGACGGTCCAAGACCTCGGCACGGACATCCGGCGCGATGGTGAAGCGGATCCCTTGCGGGGTTTCGTGGAAGTCGTGCTTCAGGTCGAGGTCGGTCCAGCCATAGGCCTCGGCTATGGCCTGGTCAACCTCGGTTTGTGACCTACGGATGGCCTCGATATCGGGTGCGATATCGGACTCGCTATGGACAAGGTTGTACAGGTCGGTCAGGCCGAGGTTCCGAGCTGCCATCGCGCTTCGCTGATGTTCTTCCAAGCTTTTCCCCGCTGTAGCAAGGCGGTTCGTGTCGATCGGGAAAGGAAAGGTTTCAAACACGTCGGTCGGCGAATAGTTGAGACGGCCCTCCAGGGTGGACGTCCATCTACGGACCCATAGTTCGTGCTGCACGGAAGACAGTGCAGCCAACTTGGAGACGGATGGATTGGTGACTACTGCGAGTCGGTGCGAGAGCACTTGGCCAGAAGACACACGAACGGGAGCCAGGTACTTGCTAACGATGACGATTACAATCACTCGGTCGAGAGAGGCCATCGACTCAACCAGCGCCGGGCGCTTGTCGGCATACTGCCACCAACGCTCGGGCAACGGCTTCCGAAGGGCATAAGATCCGTCCGCTTTCTTCCGCTGGCGAACCGGCTTGACCTCACGTTCCGTGATCGCGAAAACGTCCGCGTATTGAGAGGCTTGTTCTTCTGGCCAGTCGTGGAAATTGATCACCCATCTGCTGGCCTTGGCTCCCGGACGTTGGTTGAGGTCTTCGCCGTTGAGGTACGGGAAGAGTACGTCCGCGTTCTTGGGTTCCTTAGCGATGAGAGCCTGTGCATCCGAAGGGTCAAGGAGGAACCCTTTGCCCAACACGTAAGACCCGATGAATGACTGGGCCTCGTTGGCGGCTAGCTGGCGGGGCTTACCGGTCACTCGCGACCTCGGGTCCAGGTTCGCAGTGATGCCGCGAACCTCCCGCCCATCCAGTACAGGTGTCTCGCCCTCGCTGACACGTCCACCGAGCCACAGCAGCGAAACTTCCAACGCCGCTGTTCCCGGCCACGGCTGCGATTTGATGGCTCGGTACACTGTCCAGCCATCAGCCGTTGCCCGATCCAGCCCAACCTCCCGTGTATCTCCCTGGGCGATTGTGTTCGTGGCAATGATTCCTGTGCGCTTACCGAGCGCCAGCGACAAATTTCGTAGCAGGAAATAAGAGCATAGGTCGGCACTGCCCCGCTTCCCGCGCCCGATTCGGTTGACCAGATACTCCCGATATTCGTACCCCAGTGCGCCGGTGAGCTTCTTGCCCCCGATGAACGGCGGATTTCCCACCACCGCATCAAACCCACCAGCATTCCCCACCCCCATCACCTCAGGAAACTCCAACGGCCAATGCAACGGCCGAACAGCCTCCGCCCTCGGCCCCTTCAGCCACCCCTCTACCATCCCCCGCGCCCGAACCGCAGCCTCCTCGGCCCCCGGCCCCTCCTCCAGCGCCGTAGCCACCAGCCCCGCCACAGCCTCCAGCCGATACCGATACGCCCGTGACTTCGCGTCCTCCTTGGCGTCCCGGAACTGCGTAGCCCCCCGCTTCCCGCCCACGTTCTCCTCGCCGGAGATGTCGGACGCCTCCTCGTCGGAGATGCCCTCCGCCGCCAGCGCAGCCCCCACCACCGCGTCCGCCGCCAGCCGCAGCTTGCCGCTCAGCGCCTCCGCCTTGTCCAGCAGTTCGGCCTTGTCGCGCACCACGCGGATGTCGCTCACCGGCGTCGACTCGATCTTGCGCCGCAGCTCCGCCGCCTCCGACAGCAGCGTCTCCGTCCGGTCCAGCGCCCGTGCCACCTCCGGGCTCAACTGCCGGTCCTGCCACTCCAGGTGGAACGCCTTGACCTGTCGGACGTCGATGACCCCCACCAGCGAGTCACCGCACCGCAGCGCGTGGTCCAGGAACGAGAACGGACGCCCCTTCGCCAGCGTGACCAGCCACAGCGACAGCTTGGCCAGCTCCACCGCCATGTGGTCGCGGTCGACCCCGTACAGGCACCGGTCCGCCACCAACCGCCGTGCGATCTGGTGCAGTTGCTCGTGATCGTCACGGTCGACGTCCCGCGCGATCTCCGGCGGCAGGTCGGGCTCCCGCAGCCACGCCTCCACCACCCGGTCGGACAGGTACCGGCAGGCGGAGACCAGGAACGCGCCCGAGCCCATCGCCGGGTCGAGGATCCGCAGCTTCAGCAGCTCGTCCGCCGACTTGGCCCGCCACACCCCCGGCTCCGCACCCTCCGCCGGTCCGGGCGAGTAGCACAGCGGCGCGAGCGTGTGCTCGACGATCTCCTCCGCCAGCGCCTTCGGCGTGTAGTGCGTACCCGTGTCACGGCGGTTGCCGGAGCGGACCACGACGACCGAACCGGCCGGCCACACCTTCGGCTCGCCGCGCAGGTCGATGCCGTACAGGCCGGTGAAGGCCGCCGCCCGCTCCACCAGCGAGGCGTCGTTGCCGCAGGCCGTCTCCAGCTCGGCGGTGATCGTGCCGGACTTGGCCTGCGCCGCCGTCACCGTCGGCGGCTTCGTACCGGCCGCGGCGGCCACCTCGTCCGCGAGGGTCCCGGCCGCCGCCCACTCCTCAAGCCTGGCCAGCGGCAGTACCGCCTCGTACTTCTTGTCCCGCCCGAAGGAGACGCCCACGTAGGCCTCATGCGCCCAGTGGCAGCCGTACTCCAGCAGGCCCTCGTAGACGTGGCCGATCTGCTCGACGTCCAGGCCCTTGTAGGAGAGGCGTTCCTTGCCCTTGAAGCCCTTGCGGGAGCGCAGGGTGAGGAGGGCGTCGAGGATCTCGAACACGACCCGGTCGGTGACCCGGGCGTCCACCAGCCACGGGAAGCGGGACGGGTCGAAGAGGGAACCGCCGTAGGCGGGGATCCACAGCTGGTCGTGCGCGGAGCCGCCGTGGATCGCGGCGAACACGGCGAGCAGGCGCGGCCAGGTCGCCTCCACGCTGTCGCCGAGCTCGTCGCCGTGCAGGCTCCTCGCGGTCTCCAGCTCCTTGTGGAGCGGGCCGACCGCGTACGCCTCCTTGTACAGCGCGTCCTCGGCGGGCAGCAGTCGCTGCTCCTCCGCGTAGAGGAGGAAGACGAGCCGCATCATGACGGTGAGCGCGCCCTCGTACACGTCCTTCGCGGGAACCCCGTCGAGGATCCGGCCGCTCTCCTCGCGGTCGAGCCGGGACAGTTCCGCCACCAGCAGGGAGACCGCCTCGCGGACCTGGCGGCCGAGGGTGTCGGTGACGTCGGACTGGGCGTCGGCGGTGCGCGCGAACAGGCCCGCCGTCGAGTCGGACGGCTTGCCCTGCGCGTCCACCGGCGGGCGGGCCACGCGGCCGGCGGTGAGCAGGCTCGCGAAGGCGCGGGCGAGGATCGGTTCCTCCGGCCACAGGTCCGCGTCGAAGACGGCGACGGTCGTCGCCTCCTTCGGGCGGGCGTGGGCCAGCGCCCACTCACGGCCGTTGGAGAGGAGCGCCAGCGGTACGTTCCGCGCCCGGCACAGCTCGGCGGCGCGGTCGGCGAGGCCGGGCCGGTCACCGTGGGGGCGGGTGAGGGAGCCGCCCCAGTCGTCCGTGCGGAAGAACAGGGCGCGCGGGGCCAGGCCCGACTGACCGGGGCCGAGCAGGACCGCGTCCGGCGTGTTCGCCCCGGCGCGCAGCGACTCGGGGATCGCGGCGCCCTCGCGCAGGCCGGGGGCCCGCCAGCCGAGCAGTTCGGTCAGGACGAACCGCTCCCAGGACGACCGCAGCAGGTCCGGGTCCTCCTGGACCTCGGCCCATGCCTGCCGCAGCCGCGCCCGGGTGTCGTCGGGGACGGTGTCGAGGCCCTGCGGGAGGGCCTTGACCAGCTCCGGCAGGGAGACGAACGGGCCGTCGGGGCGCAGCAGCCGCAGCCAGTCCGCGTGCTGCTCGGCCGGGGTGGGGACAGAGCCCTTCGGCGGGAGCTTCTTCCGTGCGGCGGGGGCGGCGGTCGGCATCAGCGGTTCTCCTGGCGGGCGGTGGCGGCGTGGGGCGAGAGGGAACGGGGGACGAGGAAGGTCACGGCGACCGGGAACCAGCGGGGCGAGGGATCGGCCCAGCGGCGACGCAGGGCGGTCGTCTCCGTCTCGATGACCTCCGGCAGCCGCTTCCAGCGCTCCTCCAGCGCCTCGCGGTCAGCATGCAGCTGGCGCCGCTCGTCGTCGACCTCGAACAGCGAATCCTGCGCCCAGTACTCCTTCTCGTCCAGGCGGTCACGGATCGACTGCCGCAGGTCCTCCAGGACCGCCCGCATGCCCTCGACCTCCTCCTCGCAGCGCTTGGTGAGCAGCGTCTCCAGTGAGCGGAAGCGGCGGTTGGCCTGGGTGTTCAGGGCACGGCCGAGGCGGTCCTCCAGTTGCAGCCACAGAGAGGTCAGCTCGGCTCGCACGTCGTCCGCCGGGAGTTCCTCCGTCGCGGCCGCCAGCCAGGGCTCGACCTCGTCCTTCTTCGCCACCGCGAGCCGGCCGCCGTCGATCAGGCCGCCCGCCACGATCACCTCCTCGTGCAGGCGGGTGCCGCCGCTGCCGGTGATGACCACCCGGCCGTGCGCGACCACGGCGGGCTGCCGCAGCACGCCGTCCGGCACCACACGTGCCGTCACCCGGGACAGCTTGGCCAGCCCTCTGGTCCGCCACAGCTGGGCCCGCAACAGCCGCAGGCACATCTGCACGAGCCGGTGGCCCAGGTGCAGGTGAACCACGTCCGTACGGTCACGGGCCTCGGTCTCGTCGAAGACGACCAGGCGCTCCTTGCCGGTCAGCGGGTGGCGCAGGCCGTCGTTGCGGGCCCGTGCCCAGGCTCCGGTCAGCTCCGGGAGCCGGAAGCAGCGGGCGCCGAGCTCCGGCTGGGGGTCGGGGACCTCGGTGAGATCCCTGCCGGGGCCCAGCAGCAGTCCGGTGCGGACGACCCGCTCGACCGTCTCGGCGTTGAGGTGCAGCTCCTGGCGACTGTCGGTGAGTGCGCCCACCAGGCGTTCCAGGTCCCGTGCCAGGTCCCGTTCGACCTTCAGGACGGCCCGCCCGGACCGCTTGGTGATCTCGGCGTCGGCCGTGGTCCAGCTGGAGCGGCGGCCCAGCATCTTCTGCTCGACCTGGGCGGCGATGACCTCGCCCGCGCTGCCCAGGTCCTCGCGGATCCGCTCGGTCTTGCGGGCGGCCACGGCGAGGAAGTGCAGCTCGTCCTCCAGGGCGCCGTCCTCGAAGCCGGAGTCCGTGAGGGAGTCGTGGGTTGGGTCGAAGCCCTGCCAGCCCCGGGGCACGAAGTGGAAGACGTCTACCTGGTCGGCCTTCTGCCCGTGCCGGTCCACCCGGCCGTTGCGCTGCTCCAGGCGGTTGGGGTTCCAGGGGATCTCCCAGTGCAGCACCCGGTGGCAGTGCGCCTGAAGGTTGATGCCCTCGCTGGCCGCGTCGGTGCCGAGCAGGATACGCACGGGGGAGAGGTCAGGACTCTCCTGGAAGACCTGCTTGACGTGCTCTCGTTCGTCGCGGTCCTGGCCGCCGTGCAGCTGGGCGATGCGGTCCGCCGGGTAGCCGGCCGCCAGCAGCTGCCCGTACAGCCAGCGCTGGGTGTCGCGGTACTCGGTGAAGACGATGACCCGCTGGGGCTCCCAGTCGCCTTTGGGCCCGGCGGGGCAGACGATCTCGTCCAGCCACTTCCGGAACCGCTCGAACTTGGCGTCGGGGCGCTTGCCCGCCTCGGCCGCCCAGGTGTCCAGCTCCTTGAGCAGGGTGCGCTCGCGCTCGGTCAGGGTGCGCATCGCCTGCCGGGCCGCGGTGAGGGCGCGCTCGGCCGCCTCGGCCTGCTCCCGCTCGTCCGCTTCCTCGGCCTCCTCGACCCCGTCGATCAGCGGCCGCAGCACGCGCACGCTCGGGGCGGGCGCCTCCTCGGCGGTGTCCCGCCGGGACGTCATCGTCCTCAGGTGCGTGGCCACCGTCTCCGCGAAGGCCTTGGGCGACGACAGGAAGCGCTTCTTCAGCAGCGTCGTCACGAAGTCGGCGGCGGTCCGGCCCGCCTTCGCACCGTGCTGGTCGCCGCGCCGCAGCCGGGCGTACTCGGCCAGCTTCGCGTACGCCTCCCGCGCCTCGTCGCTGTGGTCGATCTCCAGCGCGTGCGGCACGCGCCGCGGGAAGCGGTCCTTGCCGTTCCACAGCGGGGGCAGCTCGGACTTCATGCGGCGCACCATCACGCGCTTGAGCTGTTCGTCGGTCGGCTTGATGCCGATGGCGAACCGGTTGGGGTCCAGCATCTCCAGGAGAGCGGTGAAGGAGTTGAGGAAGCCGTTGTGCGGGGTGGCGGAGAGGAACAGCCGGTGCTCGCAGTGCGGGGCCAGCAGTTTCACCGCCTGGGTGCGCTGCGAGTCGACGGCGTACCGCCCTGTGCCCGACGGGGCACAGGTGTGCACCTCGTCCACCACCAGCAGGTCGAAGGCGCGCGGATAGTCCGGGACCTGGGGCAGCACCTCACGCAGCATCCGCAGCGGGCGTTCACGCTTCAGCCAGTCGATCGAGACGATCAGCCGCGGGTGGTGCGTCCACGGGTTGGCGTACGGGCCCGCCGCCCGGCGCAGCTCGCGCAGCATCCTCGTGTCGACGATCCGGAAGTCCAGGCCGAACTTGTCCCGCATCTCGTCCCGCCACTGAAGGGTCAGTCCGGCGGGACACACGATCACCATGGACCGGGCGCGGTGCCGCAGCATCAGCTCCTGCATCACCAGGCCGGCCTCGACCGTCTTGCCGAGACCGACGTCGTCGGCGATCAGCAGGTTCGTCCGGGGCATGGAGAGGGCGCGAACCACCGGGTCCAGCTGGTAGTCCTGGATCTCCACACCGGAGCGGAACGGGGCCTGGAGGGCGGTCTTGTCCGCGGAGGCGATGGCGCCCCAGCGCACCGCGTCCAGGAAGGCGTCCAGTCGCCCGGGGTCGTCGAAGCCGTGCTCGGGAGACGGCAGCTCGTAGGCGTCGTGGACGTCCGTGGCCTGCTCCAGCTCCCACACGACCCGCAGTTCCTCGTCCCGGCCGTCGCTCTCCAGCGAGGACAGCTTCACCAGGTGGGTGGGGGCGGCCCCGGCGGCGCGCGCCGGGTCGTCACTCGCGGCGGTCGAGCGGACCACGTCGGTGACCACCCAGGGGCGGTGGCGCACCGTGACGCGCTGCCCGGGGGCCGGCACCGGCACGCCCGAGGTCTCCGGATCCACCTTCGCCGACTGCGTGGTCATCTCGCTCGTCCCCCCAGCTTCCACGGACATCCCTTCCCGGCGGTCGTAGAAGTCTAGGTGCGGAGTGGGCGGGCACGCCCCGCTTGGACGGATCTGCCCGGACCCGTCGGGACCACAGCGCAGAGGCCCGGAAACACGCGGGATGCCGTTGGTCAATGAATCCGTGACGGCCCCCGCCCATGCCCGCAGTGACGCCACTCACGGGCAGGACGCCTCCACCATCGACTGGGACAACCAGCAGGTGACCTGCCCGGACGGAGTGACCAGCACGCAGTGGCACCCACCCCGGCCCCCTGGCAGCACTCCGCCCCGCCGCACAGCGACGGGGCGGAGCAACCCGGCCCGAACTGACCAACAGCATCCGGTGGCGGTTCCGGGCCCCTCGCGTGTGCTGACGTGGGGTGCGGCAGGGCGGGGTGGTCGGGTCAGCGGGCCACGAACTGGGTGAGGATGGCCTGGACCTCGTAGATGTCGACGCCCTTGGTGAAGGTCTTCTGCACCGGGGTGGGCGTGCCGGAGATCCAGATCTTCAGCTCGGCGTCGAGGTCGAAGGTGCCGGCAGTCTCGACGGCGAAGTGGGTGATGCTGCGGTACGGGACGGAGTGGTACTCGGTCTTCTTGCCGGTGATGCCCTGCTTGTCGATCATGATCAGCCGGCGGTCGGTGAAGAGGATGGTGTCGCGGATCAGCAGGTAGGCGGCGTGCACCTGCTCGCCCTGGCCCAGGAGGCGGGCGTACTCCTGCTGCGCCTGCGACGGGTCGATGCTGTGCGCGTTGCCGAACAGTGCCATGGATGCTCCCCCAGCGTGAAGTGATCTCCCTGAGACGCTATCGAACGCGTCAGGGCCCGGGAACCTCTGTTCCCGGGCCCTGACGTCGGTGGTGCGAGGTCGTTACGCGGGCTGCGGCTCGCCGCCGAAGCGCTCCTTGTACGCCTCCAGGTCGTCGTCCGTCAGCTTGGCGAACAGGACCGGCGGGACGGTGAAGGGGGTGCCGGCGGGGACCGAGGTGAGCGCGCGGGTCTCCTCGGTGCCGGCCCAGGTCGCGGTGTCGCCGGGCAGGGTGAAGACCTGGCGCATCGCCGCCGACGTCGACGGGATGAACGGCTCCGACACCACCGCGTACAGGCGGATCAGGTTCATCGCCGTACGCAGCGTGAGGGCGGCGGCGTCCTGGTCGGTCTTGATCTCCAGCCAGGGGGCCTTCTCCTCCAGGTAGGAGTTGCCCGCGGACCACAGGGCGCGCAGCGCGGCCGCCGCCTTGCGGAACTGCAGCGCCTCCATCTGCGACTCGTACTCCGCGAGGAGCGACGTGATCTCCTCCCCGAGCCTGCTCTCGGCCTCGCCGGGCTCGCCGCCCGCCGGGACCTCCTCGCCGAAGCGCTTCTTCGAGAAGGACAGGACACGGTTGACGAAGTTGCCCAGGGTGTCGGCCAGGTCCTTGTTCACCGTGGCGGTGAAGTGCTCCCAGGTGAACGACGCGTCGTCCGACTCCGGCGCGTTGGCGATCAGGAAGTACCGCCAGTAGTCCGCCGGCAGGATGTCCAGCGCCTGGTCGGTGAAGACACCGCGCTTCTGCGAGGTGGAGAACTTGCCGCCGTAGTACGTCAGCCAGTTGAAGGCCTTGACGTAGTCGACCTTCTTCCACGGCTCGCGGACACCCAGCTGCGTGGCCGGGAACATCACCGTGTGGAACGGGACGTTGTCCTTCGCCATGAACTCCGTGTAGCGCACGGTGTCGTCCGCCTCGTACCACCACGACTTCCAGTCGCGCGTCTCACCGTCGGGCGCGGAGTCCGCCCACTCCTTCGTCGCGGCGATGTACTCGATCGGGGCGTCGAACCAGACGTAGAAGACCTTGCCCTCGGCCGCCAGCTCCGGCCAGGTGTCGGCCGGCACCGGGACACCCCAGTCCAGGTCGCGGGTGATCGCCCGGTCGTGCAGGCCCTCGGTCAGCCACTTGCGCGCGATGGACGCGGCCAGCTGCGGCCACTCCTGCTCGTGCCGGGCCACCCACTCCTCGACCTCGTGCTGGAGCTTCGACTGGAGGAGGAAGAGGTGCTTGGTCTCGCGGACCTCCAGCTCCGTGGAGCCGGAGATCGCCGACCGCGGGTCGATCAGGTCGGTCGGGTCCAGCACGCGGGTGCAGTTCTCGCACTGGTCGCCGCGCGCCTTGTCGTAACCGCAGTGCGGGCAGGTGCCCTCCACGTAGCGGTCCGGGAGGAAGCGGCCGTCGGCCGGGCTGTAGACCTGGCGGATCGCGCGCTCCTCGATGAACCCGTTCTCCCGGAGACGGCGGGCGAAGTGCTGCGTGATCTCCACGTTCTGCTGCGAGGAACTGCGGCCGAAGTGGTCGAAGGCGAGGGCGAAGCCGTCGTAGACCGCCTTCTGCGCGTCGTGCGCCTGCGCGCAGAACACGTCGACGGGCAGGCCCTGCTCCTTCGCGGCCAGCTCGGCCGGGGTGCCGTGCTCGTCCGTCGCGCAGATGTACAGGACGTCGTGGCCGCGCTGGCGCAGGTAACGGGAGTAGACGTCCGCCGGGAGCATGGACCCCACCATGTTGCCCAGGTGCTTGATCCCGTTGATGTACGGAAGGGCGCTGGTGATGAGGTGTCGAGCCATCGGAGGCTGCTCCCGGGTTGAAACGTACGGAACCTTCAAATCGTAGCCGACACGGGTACGCCGCCCGCTTCTCGTTCTACGGGATGAGAAGCGGGCGGCGTGGGATGCCCGGGCGGTCGCGGCTGAGGGCCGCAGCCACGGGGTGCAGCGGTGGGGCCGGCTGTGGGTCCGGCTGTGGAGCAGAGCCGTGGTTACGGGCGCCAGGACTTCAGTACGGCCTCGTAGAGCTCCTTGTCGGTGAGCTCCAGCGGGGCCTCCCCGGCGAGGAAGTGGGCCGTGTTCGGAGTCTTCAGCTTGCGGAGGTAGTCGAACGCCTTGTTCTCCGGGTCGCCGAAGGCGACGAACGAGAAGAAGACGGAGGGGTGGGTCTTCGCCGCCTCCGTGAGGGACTGGGTCGCGGGGGTCTTCGCGTCGGGGGCACCGTCCGTCTGGAACACCACCAGGGCGGGCGCGCCCGGTGCCGCCTTGTCGTGCAGGGCGAGGACCTCGGCCACCGCCGCGTGGTAACTGGTCCGGCCCATACGGCCGAGGGACGCGTGCAGGGTGTCGATCTTGTTCTCGTGGTCGGCGAGGGTCAGCTCGCCGGTCCCGTCGACCTCGGTGGAGAAGAAGACGACCTTGACCGTGGCGGACTCGGGGTCCGCGTCGAGGTGGGCGGCGAGAGCGAGGGTCTGCTCGGCGAGGGCCTGCGCGGAGCCGTCCTTGTAGTACGGGCGCATCGACGCGGAGCGGTCGAGGACGAGGTAGACGCGGGCGCGGGTGCCGGTGAGGTCGTGCTCCGCGAGGGCTGCGGCGGCCGCTTCGTAGGCGGTGCGGATCGCCTCCGGCGTGGTGGGGGTGACCTCGGCCTCGGCTTCGCCTTCGGCGTCGGTGGTGTTCCCACCCGCACCACCCGTGCGGGTCTCGTTGTCGGGTGCGGGTGGCCCCTGCGGGGTGTCCTCGCCGTCGGCGGCCGCGGGCTCCGGCTGCGCCTCCGCCTCCGGCGTCGGCTCGGGCTCCGGCTGCGCCTCCGGCGTCGGCTCGGGCTCCGGGGCGGCCTCGGGCACCGACTCGGACGTCGGCTCGGGAGTGGCCTCGGGCGTGGGTTCCGACTGCGTTTTCGGCTCCGGCTCGGGCTCGGGCTCGGCTTCAGCCTCGGGCACGGTTTCGAGGTCGGCGTCGGGCTCGGGCTCGGCCTCGGCCTTGGGCTCGGGTTCCGGCTTGGGCTTGGCCTCGGGCTCCGGCTCGGGCTCGGCTTCAGCCTTGGGCTTGGCCTCGGTTTTGAGGTCGGCGTCCGGCTTGGGCTCGGGTTCCGGCTTGGCCTTGGGCTCCGGCTCGGGCTTGGGCTCGGCTTCGACCTTGGGCTCGGGCTCGGGCTCGGCTTCAGTCTTGGGCTTGGCCTCGGTTTTGAGGTCGGCGTCCGGCTTGGGCTCGGGTTCCGGCTTGGCCTTGGGCTCCGGCTTGGCCTTGGGCTCCGGCTCGGGCTTGGGCTCGGCTTCGACCTTGGGCTCGGGCTTGGGCTCGGCTTCAGTCTTGGGCTTGGCCTCGGTTTTGAGGTCGGCGTCCGGCTTGGGCTCGGGTTCCGGCTTGGCCTCGGGCTCCGGCTCGGGCTTGGGCTCGGCTTCGACCTTGGGCTCGGGCTTGGGCTCGGCTTCAGTCTTGGGCTTGGCCTCGGTTTTGAGGTCGGCGTCCGGCTTGGGCTCGGGTTCGGCCTTGGGCTCGGCCTTGGGCTCCGGCTCCGGCTCCGGCTTGGGCTCGGGTTCCGGCTTGGGCTTGGCCTCGGCTTCGAGGACGGCGTTCGCCACGGGCTCCGGCTCCGGCTCCGGCGCGGGCTCGGTTTCGAGGTCGGCGTCCGGCTCGGGCTTCGGCTCGGGCTCGGCTTCAGTCTTGGCGGCGGGGACGGTGGCGGGCCCGGCGTTGGCTTCGGGACGCGCTTCGGCCTCGGTGGTGGGTGTGATCTCGGGCTCTGGCTGCGGGGCCTCGGAGGGCGCGGCTGCCTTCGGCTCTGCCTCGGGCTTTTCGGCTGCGGGCTCGGGGGCCGGCTCCGCTTCCGGGGTGGGGGAGGCGGGGGTGGGGGGCGTTACGTTGTTGAAGGCCGCTGAGACGAGGTCGTGTTCGTCGCTGCGAGGTTCCGGGACGGAGGCCGTGGTCGTCTCCGGCGTCGGTTCGGGGGAGGGGGACGGGAGCCGGGGGGCCGAAGCCTCGGCCGCCGTGGACTCGTCGGCCGGTTCGGTCGGCGTCGGGGTGGCCGCGGTCGCGGCGTCCGGACGGGCGGATCGTTCCGCGGTGTCCGTTTCGGCGGCCGGCGCCGCACCCTCTGCCTCCGCCGCATTCGCTTTGCGTGACCGGCTGAACACGTTCCGCAGGAGAGTGAGAATGCTCATGTGCGCAACCCTTCGCATGAGTTGTAGCCCGTCGATCCCTGGCCAGGACGGACACGTAAGGTTAGCGGCCTTTGTGGGTGATCTTGGGCCGGGTGTCAAGGGCGTCATTCGGCCCTGTGGGTGATCATGCCGTGAGGTCGGCAACCCCGTTTGTTCTGCCGCAGCTTCACTTTCCGTTCACCCTGGCGCCCGGCTGCCGCACATATGTACTCCTACGGTCACGCTGACACCCCGGGTACCCAAGGAGAAAACACGTGCGCAAGCTGCTTCCGTTGATCGGGACGCCGTCCAATTCGCACCCTGGCGGCCGGTCCGCCCTGACCTGTCGCTTCCGGTGTGGTGACGCCTGCTTCCACGAGGTGCCCAACACCAGCTCCAACGCATACGTCGGCGACGTCATCTCCGACGCCCTCAGCCGCCGGTCGATGATGCGTGCCGCCGCCGCTGTCACGGTCCTCGCGGCCGGTGCCGGCGCGGTCGACCTCGCCGGTGCCCCCGAGGCCCAGGCGGCTCCCGCCGCCGGTAAGGGGGGCCACGGAAACGGCCACGGGCAGAAGAAGCCGAAGGGTGCCCGCGGTCTGCGGTTCACGCCCGTCGCGCCCAACACCGCCGACGCCGTCACCGTGCCGGAGGGTTACGCCCAGAACGTCGTCATCCGCTGGGGCGAGCCCATCCTGCGCGGCGCGCCCGCCTTCGACCCGGAGAACCAGACGGCCGAGGCGCAGGCCGGGCAGTTCGGGTACAACGTCGACTTCCTCGCGCTGCTCCCCCTCAAGGGTGAGCGCGGCCGGCAACTGCTCGTGGCCAACCACGAGTACAGCGACGAGGTTCTGATGTTCCGCGGTTACGACTCCGACAACCCCACCCGCGAGCAGGTGGAGATCGGCTGGGCCGCGCACGGCCTGGGCATCGTCGTCGTCGAGGAGGACCGCAGGAGCGGCAAGCTCACGCCCGTCACCCGGCACCACCTCAACCGGCGGCTCACCGCCACCTCCGAGTTCCGGCTGACCGGCCCCGCCGCCGGGTCCGACCTGGTGAAGACCTCCGCCGACCCGACCGGCCGCACGGTGCTCGGCACCCTCAACAACTGCGCCGGCGGCACCACCCCGTGGGGCACGACCCTGCACGGCGAGGAGAACTTCAACCAGTACTTCGCCCGCGGCAGCAGCGCGACCGACAAGCGGTACGGCATCGGCACCGGCGCCACCGGTCGCAAGTGGGAGCGGTTCGACAAGCGGTTCGACCTCGCCCAGGAGCCCAACGAGGCGCACCGGTTCGGCTACGTCGTCGAACTCGACCCGTACGACCCGGACTCCGTCCCGCGCAAGCGCACCGCGCTCGGCCGCTTCAAGCACGAGGGCGCGACCGTGCGCCTGACGCGCGACGGCCGTCCGGTCGTGTACTCCGGTGACGACGAGCGGTTCGACTACCTCTACAAGTTCGTCGGCAGCAAGCGGATGAAGCACGGCAACAGCCGCGCCGCGCGCGAGCACAACCTCACGCTGCTCGACGAGGGCACGCTCTACGTCGCCAGGATCACCGGTGACTCGCCCGCCATCGAGATCGACGGCACCGGCAAGCTCCCGAAGGACGGCGAGTTCGACGGCAGTGGCCAGTGGATCCCGCTGGCCACCGCCACCGCCAAGGGCGCCGTCTCGCACGTCGACGGCATGACCGCCGAGGAGGTCTTCGTCTTCACGCGCGTCGCCGGTGACAAGGTGGGCGCCACCAAGATGGACCGCCCCGAGGACGTCGAGCCCAACCCGGTCACCGGCAAGGTCTACGTCGCGCTGACCAACAACACCAACCGCGGTGTCGGCTCGAACCCCAAGGCGGACGAGGCCAACCCGCGCAACGCCAACAAGCACGGCCACGTCCTCGAGCTGACCGAGCGCTGGAACCGGCCGGAGAGCACCCGGTTCGCCTGGTCGCTGTTCCTGGTCGCGGGCGACCCGCAGGACCCGGCGACGTACTTCGCGGGCTTCCCGAAGGACTCCGTGAGCCCGATCTCCTGCCCGGACAACGTCGCCTTCGACGACCACGGCAACCTGTGGATCTCCACCGACGGCGCCGCCCTCGGCTCGCACGACGGACTCTTCGGCGTCGCCACGCGCGGTGACCGCCGCGGTGAGCTGAAGCAGTTCCTCACCGTGCCGAAGGGCGCGGAGACCTGCGGTCCGATCGTCCAGGACCGGCGGGTGCTCGTCGCCGTGCAGCACCCGGGCGAGGTGGACGGCGCGTCGGCGGAGAACCCGGGCAGCACCTGGCCCGACGGCCCCGGCACGTACCCCCGGCCCGCCGTGGTCGCCGTGTGGCGCAAGGACGGCCGGGACATCGGCGTCTGACGTCACCCCACGGAAAGACGGGTTCGGACCACCGGTTTCGGGTTCACCGTCGATGACGGAACCGATGGCGCGATCGGTGACGGAACGGGTTACGGACGGGGTGCGGCTCCCTGCGGGGCGTCCGCGCCCCGTCCGCCGTATCCCCGTCCGCCGTATCCGGGTGCGCCGTATCCGGGTGCGCCGTATCCGGGTGCGGCAGAACGGTGCGGCGCGGTCAGCCGCCGGGGTGCAGTGCGAGGTCGACGACCAGGGTGCGGTGGTCGGTGTCGGGAAGGTCGAGGAAGCGGGGCCGGTCCGCGGCGAACTGCCGGGACACCAGTACATGGTCGATCTGGACGCCGAACCTCGGCGCGGTCCCGGCCGGCCAGGTCGGGGTCCGGTGGGCGCCGCCCAGCCGCGCGGCGTCGCTGAGCCCGGAGTCGAGGAGGCGCCGGAAGGCGGCGTGGTCCTGGGATGCGTTGAAGTCCCCGGCGAGCACCACGGGGGCCGTCGGGTCGGCGGTGACGACGTCACGCAGCCGGCCGAGCTCCCGCTCCCAGACGTCCACCTGGCCGGGGATCGGCGGCATGGGGTGGGCGAGCTGGAGCCGTACGGCGTGCCCGTCGACGTCGGCGACGGCACCGGGCATCCCCATGCTGCTGCCGGGGACGCCGTCGGTGCCCTCGAGCGGGAAGCGGCTGAGGATGACGGACCCCTCGGAGCCGCCGCCCGCCACGGCGCGGCGGTGCGGATAGTCCGGCGTGAGGTCCCGCCGCAGCCGCGCGTCGCAGGTGTACTCGCACTCCTGGACGAACACCACGTCCGGCCTCAGCCGGCGCACCGCGTCGACCAGCCCGTCGGTGGCCCGGCCGAACTCGACGTTGGACGTCATCACCCGGAACTCGGCGACGGGCGGCTCGACGGGCGTGACGGTCTTCCCGTACGGCTCGGTGAACCAGGCCAGCAGTCCGAGCAGGACGACGCCCCACACCGCGCCGGTCCGCCACCGGGCGAGCAGGGTGAACAGCAGCCCGAAGGCGGTCGGTACGAGGAGCCAGGGCAGGAACGCGAGCAGCTGGGGCACGGGGGTGACCGCGTCGGTGCCGACGGCCCGGCAGCCGACGATCACGCTCACCCCGGCGAAGAGCAGTGCCGCCGACCAGCTGCCGAACCGCCGCTTCGCGCTACGGCGTCCGGGCCCTTCTCCGGTGTCCGCCCACTCGGCCGTCCCGGCAGTCACAGTGTCCAACGTCCTGCCTTCCGCTCGTGGTGGATCGGTGCGTGAAGATCCTCCCTCAAGGACGGGGGCCGACGACGGGTGGTTGCGGCGATCCGTTCCGCACCTCGTCACAGGCCGGTGAGGCCGGTGAGGCCGGTGACGCCTGGGGCACCGGTGACGGCGCCTCGGCACCGGTCCGGGCCTTTGCCCGGCGTGTCCACGAACGCCGTACCGCGGCGGGTCCGCGTCCGCGGAGTCCGGTCAGCAGACAGGCGAGTGCCACCGTCAGGCCCAACGCGAGCAGCGCCCAGGACGCGGTGCGCAGCGTGGCGGTGAGGGCGTCGTAGACCACGCCCGCGGCGGGACGGTGGGCCGGCTCGGGCACGTCGGCCAGGGTGAGCCGGCGGCCGACCGCGACGGCGACGGCGAGCAGACCGCCGCCCAGGGCGACGCCGAGCCCCGTCGCGGCGAGCGCATGGCGACGGCGGACGGCGACGGCGGTCCCGGCGACGGCCAGGACGACGGCCGCGAGGGGCAGCCAGAAGGCGGCGGCGTCCATCAGCCGGTACCCCGTCCGAAGCCGGGACACCTCCGTCGCCGGCACCACCGCGACCCGGGTGTGCGCGACCGGGATGCGGTCGGCGAACGGCATGCGGTCGGCGACCAGTCGCCGCTTCACCTCGGCGGTGACGGGCGCGAGGTCGACGGTGACCGGGCCGGGGACCGCCCGGCCGTCGCGCAGGGCGTGCAGGACCGCGTCGTGCACGGCTCGGTTCGCCGCCTCCCAGGCCGTGCCGAACGCCTCGGTGCGGGTGAACGAGCGGACCGCGTCCCGTACGAACGGCCCGGCCAGGTCGCGCGCCGGCCCCGCGTCCAGCTCCCGTACGACCCCGTCCCCCACGGCGTCGGCGACCGCGTCGCGCACGGCGGGGTCGGCGGACAGCGGCGCCACGGCGCCGACGTACCGTCCGGTGTCGGCCACCGCGTGCACCGCCCAGGCCGCGAGCGCGCCGCAGGGAACGAGCAGGCACGCCAGGGCGACGAGCGTCGCCGCCAGGGCGTTGCGCAGACGCGCGGGCGGCGTCCGCTCACGGCAGTGCGGTACGGGCGGTACGGGCGGTACGGCGTGGGGAGGCATCCCCTCAGGCAAGACGCGGGGTGGCGCACACGCGAGCGCAGGGCGGGCATCCGGAGTACCGGAGCCGCCCGGATGCCCGCGCTCCGCGCCCGCCGGACCGGAAGGCCACCGCCTCACTCGATGCGGTGGCCCTCCGCGTCCTCGTGTGTGTAGTACCGGTAGAACAGGAAGGCGAAGACGCCCGCCGCGACGGCCAGGCCCAGCGCCGTCGACCGCAGCACGCTCGTATCGGCCTGGCTGACCAGGAAACCGATCGCGGCGCCGGAGAACGCGCCCCACAGCACGGCGTGCTCCTCGCGACGCAGCCTCGGCGCGATGCTCAGCAGGGCCATGCACAGGACGGCGAACGCCAGCGCGGTGAGCAGGCCGAACAGGATGTTCCAGCCGGTGAGGGGACCGCCCTCGCGCCGGTTGGCCGCCGCCCAGTAGCCGTAGACGAGCCCGAGGACGACGGGCACCGCCAGCTTGGCGGCGGCGTGGGTCCGCTCGCTGAAGACGCGGATGCCGCCCGGCCGCCTGGACGTGATCCGGGATCTGGGTGCCGCATGAGCCATGAGCGCACTCCTCTCTCCTCGCCCCCGCCTCCAGCGCACACCTGCGCGGGTCACCCGGCAACTCGACCGTTCGAACCTGCGTCGGATCCCGCCTCGTCCCGTCTCGTCCCGTCTCGTCCCGTCTCGTCCCGCCCGGTCCCGCCCGGTCCCGCCCGGTCCCGCCTGGACCCGCCTGGGCCCGCCTGGGCCCGCCTGGGCCCGCCTCGTCCTGCTCGGTCCCGCCTTTACCTGCCCGGACTACCCGGACTGCCCGGACTGCCCGGACTGCCCGGACTGCCCGGACTGCCCGGACTGCCCGGACTGCCTGGACCCGCCTGGACCCGCCTCGTCCTGCTCGGTCCCGCCTTTACCTGCCTGGCCTGCTCGGTCCTGCCCGGACTGCTCGGTCCTGCCTGGTCCTGCCTGGGCCTGCGCGGCCCCGTCCGATCCTGCCCGGACTGCTCGGTCCCGTCTGGGCCTGCTCGGTTCTGCCTGGTCCTGCTTGGGCCTGCCTCGTCCTGCTCAGATCCGCCCGAATCTGTCTGGGCCTGCTTCGTCCCGCCTGGCCTGCCCGGACCTGCCCGGACCTGCCCGGACTGCTCGGACTGCCCGGACCCGCCCCGCACTTCGTACCGAACGGATGCGGGCCGTGCGCCCGCGCGTTTCGCCGGGGTGGTGCGTCGGGGCAGCCGCAGCGACGGTCACCCGGACGACGACGCCACCGCCTATGCCGGGCCGCCGGGCCGCCGGGTCCGGGGGCAGGGAGGCCGGGGGGCGAACGCCCCGAAGAGGGACGTTCATTGACCCGAGGCCCCTGGTTGGGCCCGCAGCGGTTACGGTGCTGCTCTGGGTCGTGATCGACAGGGGAGGGAACATGCCCGGGACCACACCCGGAACCACGTCCGGGGCCACGCCCGGCACCGTGCTGCTGCTGGCGGCCTCACCGTTGGGGAGAGGACGGCTGGTGGACGCCGCGTCCGTGCTCCCCGTCCTCGCCGCCGTACCGCCCGCGGTCCTGTCCGGCACGGACACCGCGAACGTCGTCGAGCTCGCCGACCCGCTGGAGCCGCAGGCGGTCCTGACGCGGCTGCGCGCCGCCGCGACCGCCCCCGGACCGCTCATCCTGTACGTCGCGGGGCAACTGCTGCTCGACCGCCGCCAGCGCCTGCCGCATCTGGCGCTGGCCCGCACCACCGCGTCGACCGTGCGGTACACGGCGTTCCCGTGGCACTGGTTCCGGGACGAACTGCGTCTGCGCCCCCCGGGCGTCACGACGCTGCTCCTCGACCTGCACGCGGACCAGGAGACCTGGCAGGCACTGGGCGCCTCGCAGTCGCCGGGCCCACCGGGCACGCCGGGCGCACCGGGGGCGGCGCCGGTTCCGGTCACCCTGCCGGCCGCGCTCGACGCGGGCCGCGACACCGCCGTCTACGGCCGCATCGCGCCGCCGCCCTCCCGCTCCTCCCGTCGTACGGTCGCGGAACCGGTGTACATGAAGGCGGTCGCGACGCTGCTGCGCAGCGGAAGGCGCCCGTCGGACGAAGAGTTGCACCAGCAGGCGCTGGTCCGGGTCGCCGCCGAGGGCACGCCCCCCGGATTCGTCCTGGCACGGCGTGGACCCGGACCCGTGGCGGGGGACCCGCACACGGTCATCACGGAGGCCGTACGGTCCGGCCGCCACGCCGACGCCCACGCGCTCGCCGCGCGGCAGGAGCAGAACGCCGCCCTCACCCACGGGCCCGCCTCCGAGGAGGCGCTGCACTGGGCCGAGGTCCGCGCGGATCTGGCGATGCTGGCCGGGGACGCGGCGCTCAGCTGCCACGTCTGGCTGACCGTGGCCGCCGCGCGCCTCAACACCGGCCAGGCGGTGGACGCTTCCGCCGTCGAGACGGCCGTGGACCGGGCCCACCACCAGTGGGGCCGGATCGCCGACCCGGTACGGGCCCGTGAACTCGGCCTTCTGCTGGCGGAGTTGCGCAGCCGCGTGCCCGGACGACGGGAAGGTGCCCTGGACCACGTGCGGCGGCAGCTGAGCCAGTTGCAGACACAGGACTGAACCGGCACCCGACCGGAGCTGCCCGTACCCCTCCGCTTCCGCCCGAGAGGAGGCAACCGTTGTCGACCCCTCCCCGTGCGGCAACAGCGGTGCCATGATGGTGAGTTATGGCTGAGGGGGATGGTGTGGCCAACCAGGGCATTCGGATCCGGCTGGACGGTACCGCGAGCGCGAGCGACCTCGGTGCGCTGCGCAAGTGGCTGGAGCGGGAGAAACCGCTCGACGAACGGGTGCGTGCGGGCGATCTGCAGATCCAGGAGCGGCCCAGGACGGACGAGTCCGGTGCCCCGATGGGGCTCGGGATGGACATCGTCGTCCTGATCGTCGGTGCGGGTGCGGGTGCGATCGCCACGGAGTTGCTCGAGCAGGTCAAGAGGGCCGTGTCGGCCTGGCGGGCCAACCGGCGCGACGTCGAGGACGGCGAACCGCCCCAGGGCAGAGTCGAGCCGGTGAACCTCGACGACAGGTAGGCCGGTGATCCGTCTCGACCCGCGGGGGCTGCCCAACAGGGCGCTGTTGGTCGGCGTGTCCGAGTACGACCTGACGGAGCCGCCGCACGGTGTGCCCGGCGACCTTCCGGCGGTCAAGCACAACGTGAACCGCCTGCGTGAAGTGCTTTCGCACGGGAGGGTGTTCGGCGAGCACGAGATCACGGTCGCCCGTTCGCCGTCCCTGGAGCACTTCGAGCGGGCGCTGCTCTCGGCCGCCGCGGAGGCGAAGGGGGTGCTGCTGCTCTACTTCGCCGGGCACGGCGCCATCCCCAGCGCGGGCGACGAGTTGTTCCTGCAGATGCGCAACGCGAGCGTGGTCGCCGGCGGACACGCGGTGTTCCCGGGAGCGGAGCCCTTCACCACCGTGTTGACGATGCTGGCGACCAGCCCGGCCCGGCGGATCGTGGTGATCCTGGACTGCTGCTTCGCGGGCAACGCCGCCTGGGTCCGGGAGACCCTGAGCGACAAGCACCGCCTGCTGCTGATGATGAGCGTCCAGGCCAACCACCGTATCGACGCGGGCGACCCGCGGACACCGACGCCGTACACCGCCGAACTCGTCCGGCTCCTCGACGAGGAGGGCGGGACGGGGTTCCTGGACCTCGCCGAGCGGATGCGGGAGCGGATGGCCGCCCGCGGCCTCAGCACCGTGCGCGGCGACGCGTGGGAACCGCAGTGGCGCGCGGAACCCGGCGAGGACGTCCTGCTGGCGGCGAAGCCGCGTGCGCCGGAGCGGGAGACGCCGGAGAGCCCGGCGGAGCACCCCGCGGAGAGCTCCCCCGAGAAGCACCCGGGCGCGGCCCCGGACCCGCGCCCGGACCCGCACCCGAAGAGGACCGGCGCGGACCCGGATACGCCCGTCCCCGCCCCCGTACCCGTGCCCGACGCCGCCGGCCCACCACGGGCCCCGCGCTCGGTCCGGTTCCTCGACCGCCCCCTCGACCGCCTCCGCGGCCTCCCCGGGAAGGACCCTACGGGCCGGCGGACGGGTGGAACGGGCAGGACGGGCCGCTGGGGCCGCTGGGGCCGCTGGGGTCACTGGGGTCGCCGGGGGCGCTGGGGCACCCCCTGGACCGTCCTCCTGCTCGGCCTCCTCTCCCTCGGCCTCCTCGCCGCCGGCACCTACGGCGTCATCGGACTCGTCGGGCACCTCCGGGGCGGTGACACCGCCACCGGCTGCGTCCCGCCGCTGGAGCTGCGTGTCCTGACCGACCCGGACCTGGAGCCGACGATCCGTGCCGCCGCCGACGCCCATCTGACCTCGGCGGCGAACACCCTGGACAACGGCTGCCGCCGCGCCGGCATCACCGTCTACAGCGCCGGCTCCTCCGACGTGGTCACCGCGCTGCGCAAGCAGACCGAGGCCTGGCGGGAGCCGCACGACGTGGACACCGCCCGTTTCAACCCGCAGCGGGACGTCGGGCCGCAGCCGGACATCTGGATCCCCGCCTCGCGTGCCGACGTCGCCCGGGTCGTGGAGGGCCAGGACACCGACGCGGTGGCCGTGCCGGAGGCCGCCGACGAGCCGCTCGCCTACTCCCCGGTCGTGCTGGCCGTCCCGCAGGCCATCGCGGCCGAGGACCTGGAGGGCCGTACCGGCCTGCCCCTGACCCGCATGATCGAGCAGCTGTCCGAGCGGGACGAGAAGGCCGCGGTGCGGCGCCCCGACCCGGAGTTCACCGATGCCGGACTGCTCGCCACGATCGGTCTGTACGGCTCGGACGTGCCCGTCGGGACCGCCGAACGCCTGGTCGCCCAGCAGGGCCCGCCCTCCCCCACCGCCGCGGAGCTGCTGTGCACCCTGCCCGACAAGGAGGAGGTGGACGACCACACGGCCGCCCTGGTCCCCGAGTTCCTGATGCGCAGCGGTGTCGGCTGCGACAGCACCACCCGCACCCCCCGCATGGCCCAGTACCCCATGGACGTCCCCGGCATGGCGCCGGTGTTCGTACGGGTCCGCTGGCAGGGCGCGGACCGGGACGAGGAGGCCCGGGACGCGTCGGCCGCCGCCTTCCAGGACTGGCTGACCGGCGAGCAGGGCGAAGCGGTGTTCGCCGAGGAGGGCTTCCGCCGTCCGTACGAGTGGGAGCTGATGGACCGGGACACCGAGGTCGACGGCGTTCTGGCCGCGCCCTCCGTGCTCGAACGGTTCGCCGGCCGGGACGCGATGGAGGCGGCCCTGAAGAAGTACAAGGAGGCGGGCGGCCCGGGACGGGTGCTCTATCTGCTGGACAGCTCCGGTTCGATGACGGACCTCTGGGAGGGGCCGGGCGGCGGCCCCGGGCTGCTGAAGCAGTCGCTGGGCGGCCTCGGCGGACGGGACGAGTACGGCGTGTGGGCGGTGGCGGACACCGGCGGCCGGCCGTACGAGACACTGCTGCCGCTCGACTCGCACCGGCGGGCCGACGCCGAGCGCACCCTCGACGCCCGCGCCCGGGTCCGGGACGCCGAGGCCGACCCGCGCGACGCCCTGGGCGACGCGTTCGACACGCTGGAACCGTCCGGGACGGACAGCCGGCCGCGGATGATCGTGTACATCACCGACGGCGAGGACAGCGACCAGCTCTCCCGGGACCACCTGGACGACATCCTCTCCGGAGCGCGGACGTCCGACGTGCCGGTGACCGTGGTGTCCCTGACGAACGGCGGCTGCGACCCGGACCGGCCGGACCGCAGGATCGCCGACGTGAGCGGCGGACGCTGCCTGGACAGCGGCGACGATCCCGGCACGGCCCTGCGCGACGAGGTCGCCCGCACCGGAACGGGGGAGGAATGACGACCCGGCCCCGTCGGCCCGACGCCGGGCCGACGGCCCTGCTGCTCGCCCTGCTGCTGATCGCCGTCTGCGCCGCCTGCACCGGAGGAGGCCCCCGCGGCACGGACGGCGACGGTGGCGGCGGCACTGCCGCCGGGTCCGCCGCCCCGGACGACGTGACCGGTCACATCGTGGTCGCCAGCGGCCGGGACGTCACCGGCAAGAACGGCATACGCCAGCAGCTCATCGACGCCTGGAACCTCCGTGAGCAACGGCGGAACTCCGGCTTCCGGGCCCGCCTGGTCGAACTTCCGGGCAGCGCCGACGAACAGCGCAGCCAGCTGCTCGGCGCCCTGCAGTCCCGCAGCGCCGCCTACGACGTGGTCAACCTGGACGTGACCTGGGTGCCGGAGTTCGCCACCGCGGACCTGATCGAACCGCTGCCCCGGGACCTGGTCGACGCCGACATCATCCCCTCCGTGGCCGGCACGGCCTGGTGGCACGGGAAGGTGTACGCGGTGCCGTTCAACAGCGACGTCGGTCTGCTGTACTACCGGCGCGACTACCTGAAGCGGGCCGGGGTCGAGCGCCCCGACGTCGGCGACGACCTCACCTGGGACGGGCTGCGGCGCCTCGTCGAGGCCCTGGACGCCGAGTCCGCCCCGGACGCCTACGAGAAGGGCTGGACCACCCAGCTCGCCGCCTACGAGGGCCGTACGGTCAACGCGGTGGAGGCGTTCGCGTCCGCGGTGCCGGACCTCGAGCTGGTCGACGGAAAGGGCCGCTACACCGGCGACGTCGCCGAACTGACCGACGGGATCGCGGAGCTGAGGCGCCGCACGGAGACGGCGTACACCCTCCAGGACGCCCACTCCTCCGACGAGGACGCGTCCCTGAGCGACTTCGCCGAGGGCCGCACCGCGTTCCTGCGCCACTGGCCGTCGGAGTACCGCACGCTGTACCGGACCTTCTCCGAGGACCAGCTCGGTGTCGCCCCGCTGCCCGGCCGGGCGGTGCTCGGCGGGCAGAACCTCGCGGTCACCGGTGTCTCGCAGCGCAAGGGCAAGGCGGCCGAGCTGATCCGGTTCCTCACCGGGAAGGAGAGCGAGCGCTGCCTGCTGGAGGCGGGCTTCGCGGCCACCCGCACCTCGGCCTACGAGGGCAGCGGGGGCGGCGAGCGGTGCACCGCCGTCGGCCCCGGGCCCTCGGCGTCCCCCACGGGCGAGGGCGCCGACCCGGTCCCGCGGGACGCGGGCGGCCGCCCCGACTACGCCCGCGACATCCTCCTGCCGGCCCTGCGGAAGGCGGTCCACCGGCCGAGGACCCCGCTGTACGGCGCGTTCACCCAGACGTTCACCACGCGGCTCGGTCCGCTGCACGGTGACGGCGTGCCCTCGGACGAGGCCCTGGCCGGGCAGTTGGACAAAGCCCTGCGCAGGGCGCTCCCGCACTAGGTCCCGCCGCCACCTCCCCGTCGTCCGCCCGCAGGGCGCCGCGAGGCGGGCGGGAAGGTGACGACAGGGCTGGGGCCTGGGGCGAAAGGGGCGCCTGCCGCGTGACGCCCGGCACGTGCTCCCGCCGCACCGCCCGAAAGACCGGGCACGCCCGGTGGGAGGGCTGCGGGCGGCACGCCGGAGCCCGCTCTCCTACGCTCCCGGCTTCGCCCGAGCAGGGGTCCCATGACGTCGCACGGCCGCCCTCCGGGCGACGACGCCACGTGCGCCACAGGTCCTAGCGGACGGCGGCTTCCACCGGACCCGTGGTGCGGTGGTCCGGCTCCCCGGGGTGGGTGGCCCTGGCCGGGCTCGCGTGGGCTGCCAGGACCAGTGCGGTGACCGCGGCGACGGCCGCGACGAAGCCTCTCGCGTAACGCCTGGTGGTGCGAATGCGTTCCGGCACGGCGACCTCGCAACAGCGACGGGTACGGGGTGGGCAGGGTGGGTCCGCGGATGAACCTAAGGGCTGCCGGACTCGAACGGCAAGGGGCACAAAGGGGGCCGGCCGAGTTCGAAGACGCGGAGGGGCAGCCCCCTCCGGACTCCCTACACTTGCCGCCCATGGACATAGCCGTGCTCTTCCTCACCTCCGTCGTGATCCTCGGAATGCTGACCGTCCACAACAACGTCTCCCGGGCCGAGCGCAACATCGCGCGTCTCGAACGCAAACTCGACCTGGTGCTGGAGCACTTGGACCTGCGCGAGGAGGTTCCGGGCGAGGAGGGGATCGCCGCGCTCGCGCGGGAGGGCAAGACGGTCCAGGCGGTCAAGGCCTACCGCGAGGCCACCGGGGCCGGCCTGCTCGAGGCCAAGCAGGCCGTGGACCGCATGACGTGACGGCCGGGCCCCTGCCGGTGAAGTCCGTGGCGGTCAGACCCGTACCCGGCCCTGCTTCTGGATCTCCGTCAGCCGGTCGGTGCCGAACTCCGCTACCACCCGCGTGATTTCGGACGCGACGTCACCGAAGCCGCCGTTGGTGAGGACGATGGTCTCCTCGCCGACCCGGACCACCGCCAAGTCCAGTGTGAGAACTGTCAGTTGACGGTCGGATGTCTCGCCGGTCATGGTGACCCGCAGCGCCTGCCGGGCGTCTCCGGTCTCCGGCAGCGTCAGCGCGTCGACCTCGACCTTCTGGACGCCGTCCTTCTTGGCCGTGGCCGTGAACTTCCCGCACTTCTCCGGCAGCCCCTCCAGCCACCGCAGCGTGCGGTCCACCTCGGCGGGCCGGTACGCGGCCACCTGGTACCGCAGCTGGGCGCCGCTGTAGGCGTCGTCCAGGGCGACCACGGCCCGCGGTCCGGCCGACGTGCCGAACAACTCCTCGGTGTAGAGGACGTCGAGCAGGCGCCGGCAGTCGGCGTTCTCCGTGCTCGACTTGAGCAGCCCGTCCCGCCAGGTCGCCACGCCTCGCGTGGGCACCCAGGGCTGCCCCAGGTCCGTCTCCGTGATCAGCGCGTCCCGCAGCTGTTCCTCGCTCAGCCCGGAGTCGGGCGCCGCCGACGGGGACGGCTCGACGGCCGGTGAGGCGGCGGAGGCGGCGGAGGGCGGCGCGGGAAGGGCGACCGAGGCGGACGCAGGGGTCGCCGGGCCGGCCGTGCCGTTCCCGAGGACGGAACAGGCTGCCGTGGTCGACAGCGCGGACACCGACAGCACGGAGGCGAGAAGGGCGCGGGCGGCGGCCGGGGCATGCGTCATCGGGGTGCCTCCTGGTGGAACCGGACTGCGGACGGGGCTGCGGCTGGCTGTGCACCGGCCGCCCGGGACCGGGGCCCGGGTCCTGACCCGGATCCGGGGCGGCGACACGTGCTCCTACGGCATCACCGCGCCGCCCGCCCCACCAGCGCGGCGGTCCGTCCGGGTGAGGACGGCCGGGGACAATGTCCTCGTCCTCGCCCGCCTCCGCGCGCCGCACCCCGCACCCCGCGACGTGCGCCCCGTGCCCGTGCCCCGTGCCCCGTGCCCCGAAGGAGTCCTCCGCCGTGCCGAACGGTCTGCCCATTCCGGTGATCATCGACTGCGACACGGGTGTCGACGACGCCCTCGCCCTGCTGTTCGCCGTCCGCCACCCCGGGATCGACCTGCGCGCGGTGACCTGCGTGGCCGGCAACACGGACGTGGACGGCGTCGTACGCAACACCCTCACCGTGCTGGAGACGGCGGGGGCGCCCGTCGTGCCCGTCGCGCGGGGTGCCGAGCGCCCGCTGGTCGAGGCCCCGCGGTCCGCGGCCCACGTCCACGGCCGCGACGGGATGGGAGACCTCGGTCTGCCCGCCCCGCGGCGCGCCCCGGCCGACGTGGACGCGGTGACCCTGCTGCGCCACGAGATCCTCGCCTCCCCGCGCCCGGTCACCCTGGTGCCCACCGCCCCGCTGACCAACATCGCCCTGCTGCTGCGGACACACCCCGAGGTCACCCGCAACATCGAGCGGATCGTGTTCATGGGCGGCGCGGCGGGCGCCGGCAACGCCACCCCGGTCGCCGAGTTCAACGTCTGGCACGACCCGGAGGCCGCCGCGATCCTGCTCACCGCCGGGGTGCCGATCACGATGTACGGCCTGGACGTGTTCAACCGGGTCGTCGTCCCGGCGGCCGAGGTGCACAGGCTGCGCGCGAGCGCCGAACCGGGCGCCCGCCTGGCCGGTGACCTGCTCGCCCACCGCCCGGCGGCCCCGGGTACCACCGCCGGCGGCACCGGCGGCACCGCCGTCCGCGCCACCGCCGACGGCCCCGACGAGACGGCGGGCGGGCTCGGCGACGCGGGCGCGCTGTGCGCGGTCGTCGACCCGGAGGGCCTGACCACCCACCGGCTCCCCGTCGAGGTCTCCCTGGCCCCCGGTCCGGCCCGCGGCCAGACCGTCGTCGACCGCCGCTCCCGCATCGGCGAGTCCGAACTCCACGAGGGCACGCGCGAGCAGGCCCTCGTGGACGTGGGGCTGGACGTGGACGTCCCGCGCTACGTGAAGCTCTACCTGGAGACCGTCGGGACGGGCAGCGGCGGAACCCGCTGAACCACCGCCGCCGGGGCATCGGGGCAGGACGGGCCCCGTCGTCCGCCGTCCTCCCGTCCTCGCCTCCCGGAGCGGACGCCATCGCGCGACGTGCGCCGGTCACACGTGTCCCGGGCCCCCACTGCCGAAGGCCCCGCTCGACCCGGGCAGCCAGCGCTTCCGCCGCTGGTCCTTCCCCGTTCTGGTGGAGGAGCGATGGAGCTGGTAGGGCATGAGCCGTTCGCCGTCCCTCGGTACCATCGGCATCTCGTCCGGCTCCCGCATCTCCCGCATCTCGTGGACCGCGCCGGTCTCCGGCAGGCACGGCTGCTCCTCGGGGCGGGGACGACGCTCCTCCTGGTCCATGACCTTCATCCCGACGCGTACGGCCCAGATCAGCGCGCCGGCCACGACCAGCCCGCCGACGAAGGCCGCGAGCAGATTCAGTACCTGCTGACTTACGGCCAGCAGTTCATACGTTGCCGTACTCATGTTCTGATTATGGCCGAGGGAATGAGATAAAGCGCCCGGAATGTCCCGTTGCTTCGCGTGGCCCTTCCGCTCGGCCGCCCCGGCTCCCCGTGCCGTGACGGATCGCGACCGGAGGGAAGGCCGGGGCGGGCCGCCGCGCCACACCCGACGAGGCCCCGCGTCACCCGTCCGGTCGCCCCCCGGCCCCGTTACCCCGTTCGGTGGGGAGATCTGTTCGGGCCGCGGCAGTTTTTCCTCCGAGGTCATGAGAGTTCCTGTGCGGGGGCCCGTCCCTGTGGCGGTCCGTGTTCCTGGCGGTCTGCAGGAGGGTGCGCATGTCCCCGGAAAGCCGGCCGCACGCCGACGTCCGGCAGCCGGTGGGCGAGCGGTTCCCCCTCGCCGACCGGTGGAGCAGGTCGAGCCGGACCGCGGGAACTGTGCCGGCGGGGTGAGCATGCCGTGGGTCGGCGCCGATGAAAATCTGTCGTCGCCGGAGTAAAAATATAGTGCTCGCCGTGGAAATCTCTTTCTTCAAACGTGTCGACCACGCTTTTCCTCGGTGATTTTCCTCGCTTGCCGTGGATATGGTCCGTGCTAGGCTGACGTCAGTTGCAGTTGTGGTTGCCAGTTTGCTACCGGTTCTCCGGGCAGGTGATCATCGCGACGATGAGGGAATTCGTAAAGTGCGTTTTCCCAGCACTGTCTCAGGAGATTTGATATGGCCACCGGTACCGTGAAGTGGTTCAACTCGGAAAAGGGCTTCGGCTTCATCGAGCAGGACGGCGGCGGCGCCGACGTCTTCGCCCACTACTCGAACATCGCCACCTCGGGCTTCCGTGAGCTCCAGGAAGGCCAGAAGGTGACCTTCGACGTCACGCAGGGCCAGAAGGGCCCGCAGGCCGAGAACATCGTTCCCGCCTGACCCGTAGTACGCGAGTACGCAGGGATTGCAGCAGGGCCCCGCACATCAGTGCGGGGCCCTGCTCCGTGCTGTGCCTGTGGTCGTGGTCAGGCCTGCTTCGGGCCGGTCTGCTGGACCACCTCGAACGACCACAGCGTCGCGTCCGTGGCCGCGGGCTTCGGGCGGTCGCCCTGCGCACCGCCGCCACCGGCGTGCGCGGCCTGGCCGCGGCCGGCCATCCAGGCCTGGAAGTCCTCCTCGGACCGCCAGCGGGTGTAGACGAGGTAGGTGTCGGTGCCTTCCACCGGACGGAGCAGCTCGAACCACTCGAATCCGTCCGACCCCTCCACCGCGCCCGCCCGTGCGGCGAACCGCTTCTCCAGCGTTTCCCGCTGCTCTTCCGGGACCGTGAGTACGTTGATCTTGACGATGCTCATGCCCCGATTGTCCCGCAGCACCGGCGTGGTGGGCGGGCGGGGCAGCCGTTGCCGCCGTGTCGGACGGACAGGGCGAGCCCTGGGCGGGGTCCGTCTTTCCCTTCTTCACCCGTCCGGCCTGTCGTCCGGTCTGTCTCGAACCGTTTGCCTCGTGCGCTTCGTTCGTTTGGTTCGCTTCGGACGAACCGCACGCGCAGGGTGGTGGCGCATTCCTCCGCCCCTGCCGGCCGCGTACGAGGATCCGCCGCGGGGCGGCCGTCAGCCGAGGCAGATCACCAGGAGGCAGAGCCCGGCGTCGGTGTCGGTGTCGGTGTCGGAACCCGAGCCGGACGAACCCGGTGACTCCGGCGTGGGCGCCGAGGGGGGCGGGGCGGCGGGCTGCGAGCCGCTCCGACTGCCCGAGCCGCCGCTTCCGCCTCCGCTGTTGTCGTCGTTGCCGTTGCCGGAGGAATCCCCAGGTGAGGAATCCGCAGGTGGGGTCGTCGGACGGGTCGCCGTAGCGGAGCCGGAGCCGTCGGTGTCCGAGCCCGCCTGCGGGCCCGATCCGTCGGACGGGGGTGTGGCCCGCGACGGGGACGTGGCCGTCGCGGTGGCACCGTCGGGCCGGGCGTCCGACGCGGCGCCGGTCGGCTGCCGGTGCGTGTCGTCGTCCGGGGCCTGCTGTGCGGGTCGGTCCTGGGAACGCTGTGTGTCCGGCGGGCTCACGGAGGGCGCCGGGCCACCGTCCCGGTCCGCGGGCCCGTCCGCGCCCCCCATGCCGGACACCTCGGGCGCCGTGGCGGCCCGGGCGCGGTCGTCGGAACCCCGGTCCACCGAGGAGAGGGCGAGTCCACCGCCGACGAAGGCCACCGCGGTGGCGACCAGGGCACGGCGCTGGGTCTTCTTCCAGCGGGCCACCTGCCTCCGCCGCGCCGCCCGCCCCGTGGGCGCGGATATCGCGAACCCGGACCCGGGCACCGGGTCCGGACCGTCCGTGCCCGGGCCCGGGCCGTTTTCTTCCTCCCCCGGCCCGCCCTTCTCCTCCCTCGGCTCCGGCTCCGACTCCGCCCCCGTGCGGACTGCCGTACCGGCCGCCGCGTCGAAGCCCGCCGCGGGGGCGGCCGAGGTCGCCGCGCCCGGGACGGTGTGACCGCCGACGGCGCTCGGTGCGATGTCGGGGGCGTAGGCGCCGCATCCGGGGCACACGAGGGCGCCGTTCAGATGCCGACGGCACGTGGAGCAGTAGTCCATCCGCTGTCTTCCCGGTTGGCAGGCAGGCACCCGCCGGGCCGGGGGCGGCCCGTTCGCGTTGTGCGGTGGGAGCGGGTGGGGCAGGGACAGCAACGCTAACGACACCCGCGAGCCGCTGTGTGCAGCCCGTGTGTCACTCCTGCGCACATTCTCTGCCCGCTTCGCGTGAATACCGTGAGCATGTGCGTCAACCGGTGCACAAGGCAGCCCCGATTGAATGTCGTTCAGTCAAAATCCTTTGATGCAAAGGCGGCTGAGGGCTGTTCGCGGAGTCGATTTGGGCTGTCACGACCGGAAATCGGAACCGGCGGAAGACGCCCAAGGCCCGGAAACGGCAGGGCTGTTCCCGTGAAAGGCGCGGTTTGACGCTGCCGGGCCGTGCGGCGTTGGCTTGCCCCTCACCTGGTCGCCACGCTGCACTCTCGCTTGGAAGGCACCCGATGTGAACCCCTGGACCACCCGCACGCGTACCCGCAGCACCACCACCCCCGCACGCCGCACGACCCGGGCGCCTCGGGGCGCCACCGCGCTGACGGCCGCCCTCGCGGCCCTGTCGGTGCTCTCGCTCTCCGCGTGCGGTGCGCTCGACGCCATCGGCGCAGACGGGGACTCCGAGTCGCCGACCCACCGCAACGACATCACCGTGGGCCTCCTCCTTCCTGACAGGGACACGGCGCGCTTCGAGAAGTTCGACCGTCCCCTCGTCCAGGAACGGGTCGGGGTCCTCACCGGCGAGGAGGGCAAGGTCGTCTACGCCAACGCCGAGGGCAGCGCGGCCAAGCAGAGCGAGCAGTTCGACCGGCTGATCGCCGACGGGGTCGACGTGATCCTCGTGGCCGCGGTGGACGCCGAGGCCATCGCGTCGGACGTCGAGAAGGCCAAGGAGGCGGACGTCCCCGTCATCGCGTACGACAGGCTCGCCCAGGGCCCGATCGACGCGTACGTGTCGCACGACAACGAACTCGTCGGCGAGGTGCAGGGCCGTGCGATCGTCGACGCACTCGGCACCGACGCGGAGAACAGCAAGATCGTCATGATGAACGGCGAGCCCGCCGACCCGAACACCGCGCTGTTCAAGGAGGGCGCGATGAGCGAGTTGGACGGCAACGTGGACATCGCCGAGTCGTACGACACCGAGAAGTGGGTGCCCGCGGTCGCCAAGGCGAACATGGAGAAGGCGATCAGGGCCGTGGGCGCGGACGACATCGCCGCCGTCTACGCGGCGAACGACGGCATGGCCGGAGCGGTCATCGAGGCCCTGGACGAGGCGGGCGTCTCCGACATCCCGCCGGTGACCGGGCAGGACGCCGATCTGGCGGCCGTGCAGCGGATCGTCGAGGGCACCCAGTACATGACGGTGTACAAGTCGTTCCTGCTGGAGGCCGGCGGTGCCGCCGAGATGGCGGTGGCCAGGGTCCAGGGACGGGACATCCAGTTCGACTCGCTGACCGGCGAACGGGTCGACAGTCCGACGCAGAAGGACATCCCGGCGATGCTGGTGCCGGTGGTCGCCCTGACGCAGGACAACATCGAGGACACGGTGATCCGGGACGGCGTCTACGACGTCGAGGACATCTGCACGGCGAAGTACCGGGCGGCCTGCGCGTCGATCGGCCTCACGCCGTAGGAGCGGAGCGGGCCGGCGACGGCCCGCTCACTGCTGGTCGGAGTATCCGATGTCGCCCACCGTCCAGGCGCTCACGTCGGCGAGCGCCACGCGGTACATGCCCCCCGTGTCCGGGATGCCGTAGCTCCCCTGGAGGATCCGGGCCATGTGGAAGTGCAGGTGGGAGGGGTGCGACGGCTCTTCGCCCCGGCCGGCCTCCGTGAACGGGACAGCGAAGTGGCCGAGGCGCGCGGAGTCGCGCAGCACCTCCGCCACGCGCTCCCGCCACAGGGCCTCGGGGGCCAGTCGGCCGGTGATGACGGCGCCGGGAATCACCACGGTCAGTGACATCTGGCTGTCCTGGTCCGACTCGACCATCGAGGCGATGGCGACAAGCAGATCGTCAGGGTGCGACATGGTCGAACAGCGTAGCCGAGCCCCGGGCCGGCGGGGTGATGCGGGTCCGGATCACTTCGACGTGGCGGCCACCGGGCCCCGCGCCGGGGACGCGCACGGAAAGCGGCGGCTCCCGTCTCACCCACCGGGAACCGCCGCGGACCTGGGTCGGCCGGCCCCTGCGGGGGCCGGCCGTCAGGGCTGCAGGGGCATGGTCCGGCAGTTGGACGCGGCCCGCTTGCCGGACAGCCGGTCGGTCAGCCAGTCGACGGCGTCGCCCTGGTCGGTCAGCAGCGGGGCGAAGTGGTTGAGCAGCGCGCTGCCGACGCCGGGGAGGACGACGGCCTTGTACGTGACGTCGGCGCCCTTGGCGCACCAGTCGACGGCGAGGTCGCGGGCCTGACCGTGCGGCACGAGGTTGTCGCTGACGCCGGTGGCCAGGCGCACGGGGCCGGACGGCTTCATCGTGCCGATGAGCTGCTTGTCCAGGAAGGTCCGGAGCGCGGGCGTGGCGGCGATGATGTCGCCGAGGGACTTTCCGTCCTTGGTCCACTTGGTGCTCTTGGCGAATCCGTGGCCGAGGAGGGCGTCGCCGACGCACATCGTCGAGAGGTCGGCGAGCGCCGCCTTGCCGGCCGCGTTCAGGTGCGCCTCGGCGATGGGCTTCAGGGACGGGTCGGACTGGAGGAAGCCGCTGAGCGACCAGCCCAGCGCGCCGGCCAGCTCGCTGCCGTCGATCGCCCCGGTGACGGCGGTCAGGTCGGCGGGCGGAGCACCGGAGTAGGTCCCGGACAGGGTGACGTCGGGGGCGTAGGAGGACTGGAGTTCGGCGGCCGCCGCGGTCGCCCCACCGCCCTGGCTGTACCCGTAGAGCCCGACCGGGGAGTCCGCGGTGACCGACGCCCCGCGGACCGAACGGGCGGCCCGGACGGCGTCCAGGACCGCGTGGGCCTCGTCGACCCGGTTCACGTAGGTGTGCAGGCGGTCGGTCGTGCCCAGGCCGACGTAGTCGGTGACGACCACGGCGACGCCCTTCGCGAGCAGACGGTAGATCACCAGGTCCTCGTAACCGACGGACACCGTCTGCCCGTTGAACCGCAGCGGGTGCTCGAGGCCCATGGACGCGGCGCACTGGTCGCCCTGCCCCAGGGTCCCGGGTGCCACCGCGACCAGGGGGCGCGGTCCGGTGCCCCTCCAGGCGGCGGACGGTTCGATGTACGCGCCGGTGACGGCGACCGGCTGCCCGCCCGAGTCGGTGGACCTGTACATCAGCCGGGTCGCGGTCCCCGGCAGCGGGCCCTTGAGGCTGGGCAGGCTCAGGGCCAGCGGGAGGGGCTCGCTGCGGATGAGGGTGCCGTCGGCGTCGGGCAGGGAGGTGGGCGGGGTGTAGAACGCGGGGATGGTGACACCCCGGGACACGACCTCGTCCGTCGCCGCGGCGGGGGCGGCCGCGACGGCTTGGGCGCCGAGGCAGGCGGCGGCGGTGACGGCCGCGGCCAGAAGCCGGGGGCGCGGGCGTGCGGGCATGGAGAACCTCCTGTGAAGCGGCGGTCAGGAAGCGGCCTCCGTGCCGGGGCGTCCCGTGATCGGCCCGGACGGGGAGGCGCGGTTGTGAAGCTGGGGAGCTGGGGAGCTGTGGGGCTGGGAGCTGGAGGGTGTCGGGCCTCGGAGCTGTGACGGCACGGTGGTCCGGCGGCGGGGTGGGGCACACGCGTCCCGCGGGCTTTCCCGCGCCGCCCGGAAGTGGTGCGGACTGAACTTACCTGTCGGTAAGTTACTCGCGGTAGCAGTAGGGAGGTCACGGTTCGGTAATGTGACGGGCGGTCCGATGCCGGTCATCGCCCGCGGGGCGCGCCCCGCGCTCGCCCTCGCCGCCGGGGCCGGACCGGACGTACTGCTCGCCCTCGGGCCACACCGTCAGGGGACATCGCGGAGGGTCTCCGACCTCGTCCTGATCTTCCTGACGCCGGCGGCGTGCTGGGCGGTCGGCCGGACGCTACGGGCGGAGCGGCGGAGGCTCGGCGCGGAGGCGGCGGCACAGGAACGGGCTCGTATCGCACGGGATGCGCACGACGAGACGACCCACCCCGTCACGGCCGTGGTGGTGGATGCGGACGCCGCGGCCGCATCCACCCACCCCGTCGACCACTCCGCCCCGCTCCGGCAGACGCCACGTGACGGATTCACGCATCCACCAAGCCGGCGCGCAGACGCGCAGACGCGCAGACGCGCAGACGCACCGGCCGTCGGCGAGCGGAGGGTGGCGGCGCGGCTCTCGGTGACTTCCCCGGACGTCTGAGGCCGTGCCGCAAGGGTGTTGCAAGGCGGCTGCAAGGAAAGTGCCGTCCGCGACGGGAACCCACCCCTCGACTGCTGTACGCAGCCGACGAATCATGGGGGATGGCGTGTCTGTCGGAACCACGAAATCAGCGCTGATCGAGCAAGGACACTGGCTGACCGTACAGGACTGCAAACGGGTACTGGTGGTCGTCCACACGGTCACGTTCGGCCAGCGGCTACGGGAGGTCTTCGGCCTGCTGGCGGCCGACCTCCGCATCCAGGTGGTCTTCACCGCCGCGCCCCACGCCTTCGGCGCCGGTGTCCCGCAGTACCTGCAGAGCCTCGGCATCGTCACCGTGCCCTGGGAGGAGGCCCTGCAGGCCGAGTTCGACCTGGCGTTGACCGCAGGTTCGCGGGGCGTGCACGAATTGCGGACTCCGGTGGTACGCATCTCGCACGGGGCCGGCCACATCAAGCTGCTCACCGACACCGCGTCCCTGGCCCGGGGGGAGAGGCGGTCGCCGGGGATGCTGAGCCGTCAGCACCTCGTACACGACGGGCGGGTGGGACCGGCCGCGATCGTCTACGCACATGAGCGTGACGTGGCGGAGCTGACGCGCTCCTGCCCCGAAGCCCTGCCGGTCGCCCACGTGGTGGGCGACCCGTGCGTCGACCGGATCACGGTCGGCATGCCCCGGCGGGAGCAGTACCGCCGGGCGCTGGGTATCGAGGCCGGGCAGCGACTCGTGGTGGTCACCTCCACCTGGGGCCCTGCCTCCACCTTCGGCCGGCTCGACGCCCTGCTGCCGCAGCTGCTGAGCCAACTGCCCGGAGACGGCTACCGCGTGGCGCTGCTGGTGCACCCGAACGTCTTTGCCGGTCACGGAACATGGCAGGTGCACAGCTGGCTCGCCGGCTGCCGCGCCCGCGGGATCGCGACGGTGCCTCCGGAAGCGGACTGGCAGGCGCCGCTGATCGCGGCGGACTGGATCATCGGCGATCACGGCTCGCTCACCGCATACGGCACCCTGACGGAGGCCACCCTGCTGCTCACCGCCGGTCCGGGGAGGGAGATCGCCGCGTACTCCCCGGCGGCACGGCTGGCAGCTCTCGCACCCGTGGTGTCCCCCGCCCATACACTGGCCGACCAGTTGGACTACGCGACGCGACAGCGCCGTCCGGGGCAGTACGACCACGTGGCCGCCCTCCTGTCATCGGCGCCGGGCCAGTTCCACCGGCGCATGCGCTCGGTCCTCTACCGGCTGCTGGAGCTGGGCGAGCCGGCCTGCCCGCCCGCGGTCCCTCCGCCCCCGCTGCCGCCGCCGCTGGAGCAGTGGGCCGCCGCCGACACGGGGGTGGCGTAGCGGTGGAAACCGAAACGGGAGAGGCTCCGCGGCCCGTGTGGACGACCGTGCGTCTGGGCCCGGCACGGACGTGTGCCGGACCGCGTCCGGACGCCCGGCTGCTTCCGGTCTCCGTCCTCGCGTCCGTCTCCTGGCGGACGCCGGCCTCGGGACGGGGACCGGCCCTGGTCCGTCTCGATCTCCTGGTCCCCGTGGTGTCGGGCCACTGGCCCCCGGGCCCGCACGGGTATCCGTATCTGCCGGGCCGGGGTGCGGCGTGCGACGTGCATCTGCGGGCCGACCCCGACGCCCCGTGCGCGGCGGGCCTGGCGGAGTGCGCCGATGTGCTCGTGAGCCCGACGCCGCTGCCGGTGGCGGCGGCCCGCCACCGCGTGAGCCACCTGCTCGTCCGCCATCCGGGGTGCCTCGTTGCCGCCGTGCCCGACGGCGACGGGGGCTGTGTGATCGGCGTACGGGACACGGCCGGCGGTGTGGGGTACGCGTGGCAGGAAGCAGGAGCGGGTGCAGAGGGGGGTCCGGCGTCGGCGGTGGGCTGTTTTCGCGCTCCGCCGCATGTCGCCGCGTCGGCCGTGCACGCCTGGTCCGTGTCGGGTGGGCCGCTGCGGGCCCTGCGCTCCGTGCGGCCGTACGGGGTCCCCTGACCGTCCGGGCGGAACGCACCGGCTGCGGTACGGTCACAGGTGCCGCAGCCGGGCTTCGACGCGTTCGGCGTCGACGGGGTTCACCCGCTGGAAGAGGTCGCGGGCGGCCTCGTAGCAGAGGCCTGCTTCCTCCGTGTCGCCCCGGGACTCCGCGGCCCGGCCGAGCCATTCCAGGGAGCGTCCTTCCCAGTGCCGGGACCGGGTGCCGCCCGCGCGGAACCTCGCCAGTGCCTCGCGCAGCCGCCGGGTGCCTTCGCCCTGGTCGTTGTCCTCGACCAGGACATGGCCGAGGAGCGCCAGCGCACGAGTCGCCTCGTAGTCCTCCGCCAGCGACTCCAGCTCGGTGTACGCCTGTCGCAGGTGCTCGGCCGCCGCACCGAAGTCGTTGCCCGCCAGGGCGGTTTCACCGAGACGCATGCGGGAGAGCGCGGCTCCCCGCCGGTAACCGATCGACTCCCGGAGCCGCAGGGCGTGTTCGAAGTGCGCGTGCGCCTCGTCGAGACGCCCGGTCAGCAGGCCGATGTGCCCCAGCCCGTTGACGGCCTGGGCCTGTTGCCTCACGTCACCGTCCGCGGTGGCGTGACCGAGAGCCTGCCGGTACCAGGCGGCCGCTTCGTCGTACTGCCCGGCGTCGCGCAGGCCGATCGCGCCGGAGGTCAGCATGCGGCCCTCACCCTGCCTGGAGCCGCTCCGGCGTGCCGCGTCGAGGCCGAGACGGTGCGCCTCGATCCACATTTCGGAGGGGCGCAGCCGCAGGAAGAGCGGCCATGCCCGGTCCGTCAACTGCCAGCAGGTGGTGTCCCACCCCACTCGGGCGCAGTGCTGTACGGCGCCCATCAGACTGCCTCGATGCGTGTCGAGCCAGGCCAGGGCTTCCTCCGGGCCGGCGAGCGGAGTAGGGGCGACGGTCGGCTCGGCGGCGGGGGCGCCGTCCGGATGCGTCATGCGGTGGCTGGGGGTGAGCATGCCCTCCGCGAGGGTCGCGGTGGCGAGGCACCAGTCCACGAACCGGCGCAGCGTGTGCCCACGCCGCCCGGTGCTCCCCTCCTTCGCCTCTTCCTCCTCGCCGAGGCGACGGGCGTGCGGGCGGACCAGGTCGTGGAAGCGGTACGTTCCCGGACCGGTCTCCTCCAGGAGACTCGCCTCCAGGAGGGCGTCGATGGCCAGGTCGACGGCCACGCCGGCGGGGGCGCCCGTGCCGCCGGTGGTCGCGTGGCCGGCGACCGCGGACAGCATGAAGTGGTCGTAGCGGTCCGTGGGCAGCAGTCCCATCCGCCGGTAGAGCGTCGCGCCGTCGTCGGGCAGCAGGTCGTACGAGGCGTCCAGTGCCGTACGCATCACAGGTTCCCCCTCGATGTGCAGCG
This sequence comes from Streptomyces sp. NEAU-W12, assembly GCF_026242095.1. NCBI lineage: Bacteria > Bacillati > Actinomycetota > Actinomycetes > Kitasatosporales > Streptomycetaceae > Streptomyces > Streptomyces sp. NEAU-W12. Next base: position 83,413 of record NZ_JAPJDM010000001.1, on the reverse strand, counting down.
CGTCGAGCGGTCCCCCGCCCCGGGCCAGGCTCTCGGCGAGGGCGGACACGGAACGGTGGGGGCGGACGGCGAGTTGGGCGGAGGCCAGGGCGACGGCGAGCGGCAACCGGCCGCACAGCGCCACCACGTCGCGGGCGGCGGCGGGCTCGTGCGCGACGCGCCGGCCACCGCCGAGGGCGAGGAGTTCGACGGCCGACTCCGCTGGGAGGGGGGCCAGGTGGTGTACGGCCGCACCGTCGACGCGCAGTCCGGTGAGGTGGCTTCGGGCGGTCACCACGGTGAGCCCGGCGGGTGAACCGAGAAGGAGAGGGCGTACCTGGGCCGCGGTGAAGGCGTTGTCCAGGAAGACGGCCAGCCTCAGTCCGGAGGTCACCGAACGCCACAGCACCGACCTCTGTGCGGTGGTGGCAGGGATCGAGCGAGCTCCGAGGGCGACGAGGAACCCCTCCAGGACGGTGGCGGGTGCGACGGGGCCGGGACCCCCGTCGTCGGCGTGCCCACCCAGGTCGGCGTACAGGTGGCCGTCGGGAAAACGGCTCTCGTGCTGGTGCAGCCAGCGCGAGACGAGGGCGGTCTTCCCGACACCGGCGAACCCGCTGACCACCACGAGGGGGGAGGCGTGCGGGGAGCGCCGGGCCAGCAGGTCGTCCAGGGCACGTCTGTCGTCCTCGCGGTCCAGGAAGTGTCTGTTCGACGGAGGCAGCTGCCGTGGGACGGGCAGCGGTTGACGGGCGGCGGCGGCCGGTCCGGGAGTCTGGTGGATGTGGAGACCGCCGTGGATGTCCCGGGCCTGCACGCTCGGGCCGTGCAGTACGGCCGTCCCGCCGATGACGTTGGTGGGACCGGAGTCGGCCGGGGCGGGAGGGTGGCGTCGTAACCAGTCCGTCAGAGCCCTTTCGGTGTCGGGATCACGCGAGGCCAGGTCGTCCAGTCGTGCGGCCAGTCGCTGCAGCGCGGTGGGAGCCGCATCCGGCTCCGCGCCCGGCGGCGCCACCAGGGACCACAGCAGGGCCACGGTCTGATCCGATGCCGGAGCCGCGTTCCGGCCCCTCGCTCGATCCGCCCGGACCGCGGCTCGTACGGCGTGGGTCAGTTCACGCCATGCCGGTGACTCCTGGTCGGCTGCGCACGCGGCCATGGCCGACGACAGCGCCGCCGCTCTGCCGTACTGGGGGGCTGGCACGTAGGTGCCTCCTTCTGCCGCCGGATGAGCGCCTCTTCGGCGTATGCACGGCGGTGCTGCCCGCCGCGGTGTACTGAAGAACCCCTCCCCATTCCGAGGAGTAACGGAACAAGGCCCCTGCGCAGTCATTCAATTCTGGACTTAGAAGGGCACCAGGTGGTCTCCCTTGGTGAGTTCATGACACTCTTGAAGTCCGGCAAGGGGAGGCGGTACCGGCGGGAGGACGCTGGTGAAGATCTCGATTCGACTCTCGGGACCGGTCGAAGTGCGGGCCGCCGACCGAAGCAGTGATCTTGGTTCCACCAAGACCCGCCTCACCCTGGCCGTCCTCGCCTGGGACGCCGGCCGCACCGTGGGCGTGGACACCCTGATCCGCAGGATCTGGGACGAAAATCCGCCGGTCAAGGCCAGAGAGGCCCTGCACGCCCATGTGTCGCGCATCCGCAAGGCCCTGCGGATCGCGGGTACGGACGCTCCTGCGATCGCCAGCCGTACCAACTCCTATGTCCTGAACATCGATCCGGGGTGTGTGGACCTGCGCCGCTACACGAGCTGCGTCGACCGGGCCCGTTCCCTGTCCGGTGCCGGCGACCAGGAGGCGGCCCTGCGCCTCCTCGACCGGGCGGACGAGCTCTGGCGCGGGGAACCGCTCGCCGGCATCGCGACTCCCTGGGCCGGACAACTGCGGGCCGCCCTCGGGGAGAAGAGTCTGGCCGCGGCCAAGTCCCGTGCCGGGATACTCGCCGGGGCAGGCAGGTTCGCCGAGGCGGTGCAGGTACTGCTGCCCCTGGCCGGGGAGCACCTGGTCGACGAGGCGCTGGTCGAGCAGTTGGCGCTCGCGCTGCACGGCAGCAGCCGCACGGCCGAGGCGACGAAACTGCTGCAGCGGACACGGCAGCGGGTCATCCGCGACATCGGCATCGACGCGGGCCGTCGGCTGCACCGGGTCCAGCAGGGAATTCTGGCCGGGACCCCGGCGGCGGCACTGCTGGAGCACACCGGAACCGGCAGGCACACTCCGCCCCGGCCGGACGGCCGTCCTCCTGCCGCGCCCGCGGTCTCCACCCCTGCCGTCGCCCCCACACCGGACAATTTGCCGCGTGACGTCCCGTGGGTCGGGCGGCGCGACGAACTGCGGCGGCTCACCTCCGCCCTCCTGGAGGGAAGCGGTACGCCGGGCGTGGTCGTCACCGTCGAGGCGATCGACGGCATGGGGGGCGTCGGCAAGACGGCGCTCGCCGTCCACGCGGCGCACGCACTGCGGGACCGGTTTCCGGACGGGCGCCTCTTCCTGAACCTCGGCGGACATGCCGTGGACCGGCCGGCCCTGGCTCCCGAGCGTGCCCTGGCCGAACTCCTGCGCCTGATCGGCATGGACGCCAAGGAACTCCCGCAGGACCTCGACGAACTGGTCGCGCTCTGGCGCACCAGGGTGCGGGACCGCCGCATGATGGTGATCCTGGACGATGCGGCCGGTGCCGCGCAGGTGCGGCCGCTGCTTCCCGGGGCGTCCCCGACGGTGGTCGTCGTGACCAGCCGGCACCGTCTCCCGGGGCTTCCGGGCGTACGACCGGTGTCCCTGGACGTGCTGCCGCACGGCGACGCGGTCGCCCTCTTCGAACAGCGGCTCGGCGAGCGACGCGACACCCGGACGTCCGACATCGAGGAGATCGTCCGCATCTGCGGCCGACTGCCCCTGGCCATCGAGATCGCCGCGAGCCGCCTCCTCGCCCGTCCCTCATGGAGTACGTCCGACCTGCTCGGACAGCTGACCGGCGACAGCGGGGACGGGCGGCTGTCCGAGATCCGTGACGGTGAACGGTCGATCACACATGTGTTCGCGCTCTCGTACCGTTCGCTGGACTCCTTGCAGCGGCTGGTCTTCCGCAGGGCGGGCCTGCACTTCGGGGCGGAGTTCGGACCGTACGCGGTGGCGGTGCTGACCGGTCTCACCGTCGACGTGGCCGAGCGCATCCTGGAGGAACTCCTCGCCCACCACCTTGTTTCCGAGCCCTCCCCGCACCGTTTCACCATGCATGATCTTCTGCGGGTGTTCACGCGATCACTGTCCGGGGCCGAATCGGACGTGGATTCGGACGCGGATTCGGACGTGGATTCGGAGGAGGACTCCCGGGAGGCGGTACGCGCTCTGGTGGATCACTATGTGCGCGTCGCGGACCGTGCCGACCGACTGGCCTATCCGTACCGTTCCCGCATCGGCATGGACACCACCGGTGTTTCTGTCACGCGGGGGCCGGAGATATCCACTCCCCGTGCGGCCGAGCAATGGCTGATCACCGAGAGCGCCAATCTGCTGGATGCGCTGGACTGGACGCGTCAATACGGCTCCGAACATCAACTGGCCCAGACCGTGCATGTATTGGCAGGATTTCTCGACATGGAGGGGCACCTCTCCCTGGCCGAACCCCTGCTGCGTCGGGCCGTCACGCACTGGGAGGCGGTCGGTGACGATCCGGCGCGGGCGCGGGCCCTGCTCGACCTCGGCGTCGTGCACACGCACAGCGGCCGGTCCGGGGAAGGCCTGGAGGCAGCCCGCGAGGCGCTGGACGTGGCACGCGCCCTCCGGGACTCCGAACTCGAGGGCGAGTGCGTGCGTCAGCTGGCGATGCCGTTGTGGCAGACGGGCCAGTACGAGCTGGCGCAGTCCCTGCTGAAGAGCACCCTATGTTTTCAGCTGAAAACAGGGAACGTTCTGCATGTGGCGCGCAGCCATAATCTGCTGGGCATCACCCAACTTCATCTGGGGCAGATTCGGGAAGCGATGGAATCGTTCCGGTCCGCCCTTTCCGGGTTCACCGACGTCGGAGACGACCGGGGGAGATATCGCACACTGAACAACATGGGGGAACTGCAGCAGAGAATGGGCGATCCCGAAGCTGCGGAGAGAGCCTACCGAGAAGCGATAAGTGTGGCTGCGAGGATGGGGGGCAAAGGGGATCACGCCACGCTCCACATGAATCTGGCGAGCGTTCTGACCATGCTCGGGGAGGAAAGGAAATCTCCCGTCCTCGCGGAAGAGGCCCTCGCGCTCTACGAAAGCGCCCTGCGGGTGCTGCGGAGCGTAGGGGACCTGCGGGGAGAGGCGATCGCTCTCAGCGGCACGGGTGCGGCCCATCGCGTGGCCGGTCGCCCCGAGCGGGCCCTGCCCGCGCACGTCGCCGCTCTCGCGTTGGCGCGCCGGGTGCAGGCCGCACGTGAAGAAGCCGAAATCCTCTGTGACTTGGCGCTGGCGGAGCAGGACCTGGGCGACCTGGCGCGGGCCGTCGGCCACTTGGAGGACGGCCTGTCGGCCAGCCGCCGCATCGGCGCCCGTGCCGAAGAGGAGCGCGCGTCGCGCGCGCTGGGGCAGGTGCGCCGCCGGCTCGGGGCCCGCGAGGCGTAGTCCGCCGCCGTTGCGGTTGCGCGGCGGTGCGGCATCCCGGTGCGACGTGCTGCGTCCGGCGTAACCGATGTCCCAGGTGCCGCGGTCGTGAGCCGAATTGCGTGAGAAGGGGAATCCGGCTATTACTGTGCAACGCGGTGACGACAGTGACGCCGGCCAGGGGTCGCGCGACCGCGGAACCATCGCACAAGAGGGTGCGGCGGGGGAGTCCTCACTCCAGGAAATTCAGGCTCAAGGAGCAAAGAGTAAGTGTCGCGTACGCAAGATGAAAACCGCACCGGCGGACCCCGTGGGCGCAAGCGCACCGCGTTTTGTCTGTACATTGCTCTCGCAACCACCTATGTGTGTATGGGATACGTCGTACTGAGGGACACGGCGGGTCCCGTGATGGCCGGCTGACCGCTGGGCGGCGGTGCCGGTCCCTGAACCCGCGGACCGCGGCACCGCCGCCTCGGGGGCGTCCCGCCAGACCCCCGCGGACGCGTCCGCGGCGGCACGGTGAGCGGTCCGGTGCCGCAGGGACGCGACTTCTCGGGGAGCACTTTCAACGGACCGGGCGGGTTCCGACCCTGGCCGGCCGACGGACTCGTCCGGACGTGCGTGCGGACGTGCGTGCGGATGTGCCGAACGGTCAGCCGTACACCACCGACCACGGCCGTGGAGAGTCGTCCGGTGGCTGTGGGCCGGGGGAGCGGCGGGCGGTCGCGGTGTGGTCGCGGGCCAGGACGGCGGCCGCGAGGTCGGCGAAGCGGCCGGCAGCCGGGTGCGCTCCGCGGCCGGCGGGCCAGGCGCCGCCGATGCGCTGGGTGAGGGGACGGCCGGCGAGGGGCCGCCAGGCGACACGGGGCTCCCTGCGGGCCACCGGGCCCTGGTCGAAGGCGACACCGTGCCCCGCCGTCACCAGCGCGAGCAGGAACTCGGGGTTCGACGCGTGCCGTACCCGGCCGGGTACGAAGCCCTCGGCTCGGCACACCTCGAGGATCCGGTCGTACCAACCGGGCGCCTGCGCCCGGGGAAAGAGCACCAGGTCGTGCCCGGAGAGCTCGCCGAGCGCCACCTCCGGCAGCCGGGCCAGCGGTGACGTACGCGGCAGGACGGCACCCAGGTCCAGCGAGACCTCGGGGCCGAGCCGCAGCTCGGTCGCGTCGACCGGATGGTGCACGAGTCCGACGTCCAGCCCGCCGGAGGAGAGCAGCCGTACCTGCTCCTCGGTGGTGACCTCCTGAAGGTCCACGGACAGTCCGGGAGCGTGGTCCGCGCAGACGGCGAGCAGGGCGGACAGCACGGCGGCCGTGGTGTCCGGCGGTACGCCCGCGCGCAGCGTGCCGAGGCCGCCGTCGGCGGCACGGCGGGCCAGCGTGCGCAACCTCTTCTCCCGGGCGAGGAGTTCATGGGCCTCGTCCAGCAACGCCGCCCCTGCGGCGCTCAGCCGGACACCGCGGTGCGAGCGGTCGAACAGCTCCGCACCGAGTTCCTTCTCCAGCCTGCGGATCGCCTGACTGAGCGGCGGCTGCGCCATGCCCAGCCGCTCGGCGGCCCGACTGAAGTGCAACTCGTCGGCTACGGTGACGAAAAGACGCAGGTGGCGCAAGAGATCCACGGTCACGACCCTACGCGAAGGCGGCAGCGGGGAGCCGCACGCGAAGACGGCACGCAAGGGCCGTGCACAGGGCCGTACGGGAAGGCCGCGCCGGAGCAGGCCGATGGCCAGGGGGAAGCAGTGACCGACGACCGTTCCCGTATCCCTACCCGTACTGATGTCCGGATCCGGCAGATCTTCGCGAAGGCGCGGGCCGAAGGGCAGGTGCACGCGGTTCCGGTGCACGGGGGTACGGAGGCAGTCGGCACAGGGGCCGGGGCGGAGCCGGGCGGGCGTGAGGTCGGCGTCGGCGCCGACGACCCCGTCGTGCTCGCCTCGATCTTCAAGGTGCTGCTGGTGCTGGAGTTCGCCCGGCAGGCCGTCGCCGGGCAGCTGGACCCGCGGGAGCGGGTACGGGTGACCGCGGCCGACCGGCTCGGCGGCTGGGGAACCGCCGGCTGCCTGGACGACGTCGAACTGTCGCTGCGCGACCTCGCCCACTTCGCGATGTCGGTCAGCGACAACTCGGCGGCCGACCTGCTGCTGAGCCGCGTGGGCCTGGACACCGTACGGCTGCTCGCGGCGGAACTCGGCCTGGAGCGGACCAGGATCGTGGGCGGACCGAGAGACCTGCTGGAGTCGATGCTCGCGGAGGTCGGGGCGCGCGACGAGCGGGACTTCGCCGTCCGCTACCCCGCCCTGCCGGACGACCGCAAGAGACGGCTGGCCGTGCTGGACCCCCGCCACACCACGGCGAGCACCCCCCGCGAGATCACCCGGTTGCTCCGGCTCATCTGGACCGACGCCGCCGGCCCGCCCGAAGCCTGTGCGTTCGTACGGGACCTGATGGCCCGCCAGGTCTTCCGGCACCGATTGGTGTCGGGTTTCCCGGACGACGTGGTGGTCGCGGCCAAGACCGGAACCCTGCCGGGGCTGCACATGGAGGCGGGCGTCGTCCGCTACCCCGACGGGGGGTGTTACGCGATCGCCGTCTTCGCGCGGACGCACGACCTGGCGGCGTCCCGTCCCACGGTGGACGCCGCGATGGGCAGGGCCGCCGAAACCGCGGTCGGTTTCCTCCGGGGCGAGCGCCGGTGACCTGGCCCGGCCTGACCTGAGCGCATATGCGTTCGCGTATCGGTTGAGCCGGATTCCGGTCTTGGACAAGGGAGTTCACGCACTGATCTGCTGGCGGCATGACCAAGGAAACACGTTTCCCGGGCCTCGGCCGTCGTACGGTGCTGCGCGGTGCCGCACTCGGCGCGACCGCCCCGCTGATCCCGGCCGCGACCACCACGGCCGCCACGGCCGCCACGGCCGCCACGGCCGCCGCGTCCGAAGCCCGGAACAGGAAGGCGACCGCCGGCGCGGCGTCGTTCCGCTGGCTCGGTACCGCCGGCTGGCGCATCGACGTCGGCGACCGGACCGTACTCTTCGATCCGTACCTCACCCGCTTCTCCACGGGCCTCTTCGACGGAGCCTTCGACCCGGGGACCCGCCTGCGGACCCTGCCGGAGGTCGTCGACGCGCACATCGGCAGCCCCGACCTCGTCCTGGTCAGCCACTCCCACTGGGACCACCTCGGCGACGTGCCGCACATCGCCCGGACCACCGGCGCCCGCGTCGTCGGCACCGAGACCACGTACCACCTGCTGGCCGCCCTGGGAGTCGACCCGGGGCAGATATCCGTGGTGAAGGGCGGCGAGGTGCTGGACTTCGGCGGGATCGTCGTCGAGGTCGTGCCGAGCCTGCACAGCCGCAACAAGAAGTGCGCCTACTTCGCTCCCGGCACGCTGAACTCCCGTCCCGCGAAGGCCCCGAGAACCATCTCGGACCTGCCGGAGGGAGACACCCTCGCCTTCCGGGTGACCGCGGGCCGGGGCGGCCCGTCGGCGTTCCTCATGGGAGCCAGCGACTTCTGCGAGCGGGCGGTGCGGGGGCTGCGCCCCGACCTCGCGATGATCGCCGTGCCCGCGAGCACCGCCACCCACCAGTACGTACCCCGGCTGATGCGGGCGCTGGACGGCCCCGGTGTCGTCGTCCCCGTCCACTGGGACAACTTCGAGGTGCCGTTGAGCGGTTCCCCCGTACGCGACCCGGCGATGGACCTGGACGGCTTCCTCACACAGGTCGCCCGGGCGTCCCCCACGACCCGCACCGTCGTCCCGGACTACCGCACGGTGTACGACGCCGACCTGCGCGGCACCGGCCCCGCACCCTCCCGGTGAGCCTTCAGCGGCCGCTCTTGTTCTTGCCGGCCGCGCTGCGGCGGGCCGCCTGACCGGGGCGGCGGCTGCGCCGGCTCCGGGAGGGGGAACCCGTGCGCGCGGGCTGGTTCTGGGCGGGCGGCGGAGTGAGCACGACGGGCACGCCCGACGGTGCCTGGGCTCCGGTGATGCGGTTCAGTTCGTCCTCGCCCGGACGTACCCGGGTGGTCTGCGGGGTGATGCCGGCGTCGGACATCAGGCGGGACATCTCCCGGCGCTGGTGCGGCAGGACCAGCGTGACGACCGTGCCGGACTCGCCGGCGCGGGCGGTGCGTCCACCGCGGTGCAGGTAGTCCTTGTGGTCGCTGGGCGGGTCGACGTTGACGACGAGGTCCAGGTTGTCGACGTGGATGCCGCGGGCCGCGACGTTGGTGGCCACCAGGACCGTGACGTGGCCGTCCTTGAACTGGGTCAGGGTCCGGGTCCGCTGGGACTGGGACTTCCCGCCGTGCAGGGCCGAGGCCCGCACCCCGACGGCCAGGAGCTTCTTGGCCAGCCGGTCGGCGGCGTGCTTGGTGTCCAGGAACATGATCACGCGTCCGTCGCGGGCGGCGATCTCCGTCGTGGTGGCGTGCTTGTCGTCGTCGTCCACGTGCAGCAGGTGGTGGTCCATCGTGGTGACCGCGCCCGCGGACGGGTCGACGGAGTGGACGACGGGGTCGTGCAGGTAGGTGCGCACCAGGCGGTCGACGTTGCGGTCCAGCGTGGCGGAGAACAGCATGCGCTGGCCGCCGGGGCGCACCCGGTCGAGCAGCGCGGTCACCTGCGGCATGAAGCCCATGTCGGCCATCTGGTCGGCCTCGTCCAGGACGGTGATGGCGACCTGGTCCAGACGGCAGTCGTCCCGGTCTATGAGGTCCTTGAGCCGGCCGGGCGTCGCGACGACGACCTCGGCACCGCCGCGCAGGGCGCTCACCTGCCGGCCGATCGACACGCCGCCGACCACCGTGGCGGTCCGCAGGCGCAGCGCGTGGGCGTAGGGGGTGAGAGCGTCGGTGACCTGCTGGGCCAGCTCCCGGGTGGGAACGAGGACGAGCGCCAGCGGGTACCGGGGCTCGGCCCGCTGCCCGGCGGTACGCGCCAGCATCGCCAGACCGAAGGCCAGTGTCTTGCCCGAGCCGGTACGCCCGCGGCCCAGTACGTCCCGGCCGGCCAGCGAGTTCGGCAGCGTCGCGGCCTGGATCGGGAACGGACTGGTCACGCCCTCGGCGCTCAGGGCGGTCAACAGCCGCTCGGGCATGTCGAGTTCGGTGAACGCCTCGACCGGCGGCAGCGCCGGGGTCAGGGTGACCGGCGGCGCGAACTCCCCGCCGGACGCGGCGGGACGGCCTCCGCGGCCACCGCCGCGACCACCCTTGGCTCCACCGCGGGCCGGAGCGCCCTGACGGCCGCCCGCCCCCTGGGAACGGAAGCGGCCGCCCCGGCCGGAACCCGCGGAGCCCGCCGCCTTGTCCGTACGGGAGCGGGACGAACCGGAGTTGCCGGTGCTGTTGTTCGAACGAGCTGTGTGGTTGCGGTTCATGGGGAACCCTCCTCGATGCGGCACGTATCGAGGAATTCCTCCCGACGGCGAGGTACCAGCCGCATGAGAATTCGCAAGAATGAGCCGAAAACAGTGGATCAGTGCATCACGGCGTCGGTGGACCGGCGGACGCCGACCGGTGGACGCGGTGAGACAGCGTCAGGCGACCGCGCGTTGCGGGCCGCGAGCACGCGTACGGCGCCGGCTTCGTTGCCGGGCCGGGGAACGCAGTGGGCCGGGACCCCGCGCCACAGGGGTGCGGGGTCCCGGCCACGCACTGCGGGCCGGCGTCGGCGTCGGACGCCGGCGCCGGTGTCAGCGTACGGGTCAGGCGGGAACGATGTTCTCGGCCTGCGGGCCCTTCTGGCCCTGCGTGACGTCGAAGGTAACCTTCTGGCCTTCCTGAAGCTCACGGAAACCGGAGCTGGCGATGTTCGAGTAGTGGGCGAAAACGTCGGGGCCGCCGCCGTCCTGCTCGATGAAGCCGAAGCCCTTTTCCGAGTTGAACCACTTCACGGTGCCAGATGCCATGCTGAATCTCCTTGAGGGCAGTGCCCGAGGCCCACACCTTGTGGGACCCGTCGTCGCAGCAACGGTTCACCCGGCTGTCATCCCGAATCCTGCGGAAAGCCGCGAAGCCTTCCAGGAACGAAAAAGAGTGCTCGTCGACGGAAGGTCGGAAGAGCACTCACAAGCCTCTGTAACCAAAACTGCAACTCTTCACGCTAACACAGGTGGAAAGCCGGTGCACTCGTCCGCCGTCCGCCGTCCGGCGGAGACGGGCGCCTGCGGTCACGGGGCCGGCGAGAAGTGGTTCTCCTCCTCCTGGGTGAAGTGCGGACGCAGGACGGTGTTCAGGCCGTAGAGGCAGGAGCGCAGGTCGCCGAGTTGGCCCGGGGTGAGGCCGCCCTCGGCGTGGGCCCCTCGCAGGTGCGTGGCGATGCGCCGGGAGAGTGGTTCGCTCTCGACGTGGGAGCGGCTCGTGGCGGCGGTGGCCTCGGGGCCTCCGGGGCTGGGTGCCAGGGCGGGGTGGAGTCGGTGTTCTTCGGCGTGCTCGTGGCGGCATGCGTCGATGACCTGCGCGGTCGGCATGGCGCCGGATTCGACAAGCGTCGACATGGACATTCATCGAACTCGGGTCGCTTCACCCTCGCCCCCTGCTTCAGCGCATGTCAACATAGACGCATGTCGAACACGAAGGTGCTGCCGCTGCTGGAACCCGCCGACGGCCAGGTGGCGGCACCGTGCTGCCCGCCGCTCACCGAGCGTCCGTTCACCGCGGAGGAGGCCGGGACGGCCGCCCGGATGTTCAAGGCCCTGGGCGATCCGGTCCGGCTGCGGCTGTTCTCGGCAGTGGCCTCGCACGAGGGCGGTGAGGCGTGCGTGTGCGACATCTCCGACGTCGGTGTCTCCCAGCCGACCGTCTCCCACCACCTGAAGAAGCTCAAGGAGGCCGGCCTGCTCACCTCCGAACGGCGCGGCACCTGGGTCTACTACCGCGTCGAGCCGTCCGTCCTGGCGGCGATGGGCAAGCTGCTGACCTACTGACCTACTGGCCATGACTCCGACCGCCGCTCGACCGGCGATCGGGGGCGAGATCGGGGGCGAGAGGGGAAGGCCACGGGAGCCGAGGACACCACCGCTCCCCGCCCGGGAACACGTGCAGACGGACCCGGGGTGCAGCTCGCACGAGACCCCAGCGGCTGGTGGCCGGCTTCTCCGAGCGCCTTGCCGAACCCGCCCGTGCTCTCGGCGGGGCCCCGCCCGGCGGCCGTGGCCGAGCCAGTCGTCACCCAGGTGCCGACCGGGGCCGGCGTGGACCTTGCGGCCGCGTTCCCCGAGCCGCCGACCGACGTGGCCGTGCAGGCCGCCGGAACCGCCACCACCGCGGGGCACGGGGACACCCGCCCGTCTTCCCCGGCAAGAAGTACCTCGACCGGGTCCTGGCGGGTGCCTTCGCCGCGAGCGCGGCACCGGCCCGGCCGGCTGTCCCCCGGGCCGGTGCCGCGCGCAGCCGCCGGGCGGGCGGAGGCCGGTTCACAGGCGGGCGACGGTGTTCACAGGCGGACGACGATCAGGGCGACGTCGTCCCGTCCGCCGTCGGCCACGCCGAGACGGGTGAGCAGGGTGTCGGCCAGATGGTCGGGGCTGAGGGAGGTGTGACGGCTGAGGGTGCCGGCCAGGCGGTGCAGGCCGGCGTCGATGTCCTCGCCGCGGCGTTCGACGAGTCCGTCGGTGTAGAGCACGAGGGTGTCGCCCGGGGTGTAGGACACCGTGGCCTGGGGGCGCGGGGCGTGGTCGGTGAGGACGATGCCCAGGGGAGGGTCGGTGGCCTGGTCGAGCAGGACGACGGTGCCGTCCGGCCGGGCCAGGAAGGGCGGGAGGTGGCCGGCGCTGGTGTAGGTGATGTGCCGCCGGCGGGTGTCGATGACGGCTTTGGCCGCGGTCGTGGCCAGCGCGCCCTCGAAGGTGCGGGCGTACTCGCTCAGGACGTCCATCGCCTTGCCCGGTTCGTCGCTGGCGCGGATGGCGGCGGACAGGGCGCTGCGGAGCATGCCCATGACGGCGGCGGCCTCCAGACCGTGGCCGACCACGTCGCCGACCGCGACGGTGAACCGGTCGTCGGACAGGTCCACCACGTCGTACCAGTCGCCGCAGACGTTGAGGGACCGGGTGGCGGGCAGGTAACGCACGGCGATCTCCCGGTGACCGGCCAGGTCCGGGGAGCGCAGCATGGCCTCCTGGAGGGCGAGGGCGGTACGGCGTTCCCGGTCGTGGGCCTCGCGGAGCTCCTCGTTGCGGCCCTGGAGTTCCTGCGCCCGAGTGAACAGTTCGGCCTCCATCGACCTGTGCTCCCCGCTCAGGTCGTCCGGCAGGAGGTGGAGGGGACGGGTCAGCGCGAACTCGGTCATGTCCTCCACCCGGTGGATGATCCACCGCACCTCTCCGTCGGCTCCGAGGACGGGCGTGTTGATGGGCGACCACCACTTCTCCTGGAACACCCCCGGACGGCCGGAGACCGGGATGTCGTACTTCTGCACCGCCATCGTGTCCGGTCTCTTCGAGAGGACGACCCGCTGCAGGGAGGCCCGGAGGTTGTGCACCCCGTCGGCGTCCGGGTCCGCCGGGTTGTCGGGGTGGACCTCGAAGAGGTGCCGGCCGATCAGCTCTTCCCGGGCCCGGCCCGTGGCCCGCAGATAGGCCTCGTTGACCTCGACGACCACCAGGTCGGGGTCCAGCACCAGATAAGGGCTGGGCGTCACGGCGAACAACGCCCGGTAGTCGATTTGCGGTCTGGCCACAGACGCCCTCCTGTCCGGTCCCGCTGTCCTGTCACCGGTCCCCGACTATGCGTTCAGCCGCGCGCGGCGGCCTGTCGGCTCGCCGGAGGCGATGAGCAGGCGAACGGCCGGCTGGACCGGAGTCGCCTCAGGGGGTGGTCCGGGATTCTTCGGAGACCGAGCCCCGAGCGGGACGCCGCACTGTGTCGGCCGCCGGGCATGGGCTTCTCGCCTCCCCTGACGGGGGCCCTCTCCAGCCTGCGCACGAGTACCCCTGCCGGACAAGGGCTGAACGGCCCACCGGCCCTGGACCGTCCGGCCCCGGACCGCCGCACCGGGCAGAGGGACAATGGAGGTCAAGGAGCAGGAAGCTCCTGGGAGCCCGTCCGGCCCCCGGTCGCCGACAAACCGAAGCGGGTGAGTGGCGATGATGTTCTGGTACGACCACGACGTCGACGGATGGGGCTGGTTCGCGATGTCGGCCGGCATGGTCCTGTTCTGGGCGCTGATCATCACAGCCGTCGTGCTGCTCATCCGCGCCCTCCACGCCCCCCATGAGCACACCCACACCCCCACCGCGCCCACGCCCGAGGACATCCTCCGCGAGCGGCTGGCCCGCGGCGAGATCGACGAGGAGGAGTACCGGCGCCGCCTGCGCACGCTGCACGCCGGCCCTCTCAAGAAAACCTGAGCCTCAGGCCGCCCCGGCCGCGGCCCTCCGCAGAAGGAGGCCCGTGACAACGACAAGCGCCCCTACGGCACGTACGCCCTCGCCGCCGCGACCGTCGTCGCAGCCGGGGCACGGAGCTGCTTGGCGCAGGACGGGCCCACGGGGGGGTGCGGGCCCACGGGGGTGTCGTCAGCTCCTGCCGAGGAGCTTGTTCATCTCCTCGATCTCGGCGTTCTGGGCGGTGATGATGTCGCCGGCCAGCTTCTTGGCCGGCCCGTACCGGCCCTCGTCCTTCTCGGTGGTGGCCATCTCCACGGCGCCCTCGTGGTGCTCGACCATCATGGTCAGGAACATCGTGTCGAAGCCCTTGCCGGACGCCTTCATCAGTTCGTCCATGTCCTCGGTGTCCATCATCCCGGGCATGCCCGACGCGTCGGAGCTTCCGTGGTGCATGCCGGGCATGGACGAGGGCACGTCCTCGCCCCAGGCCTCCAGCCACCCGGACATCGTCTCGATCTCCGGGTCCTGGGCCTTCTCGATGCGGGAGACCAGGTCCTTGACCTCGGCGGAAGAAGCCCGGGTGGCCGCCATCTCCGCCATCTGGAGGGCCTGCTGGTGGTGGGGGATCATCTCCTGAGCGAAGGAGACGTCCTGGTCGCTGTGGGCGCCGGCGGTGTCCTCGGCGCCCGCCGAGGCGGACGTCGGCGCGCCGGAACCGGTGTCGGAGCCGGCCTCGCCGCCACCGGCGGCGAGGACGAGGGCGGCGGTCGCGGCCGTGGCGACGAGGCCGGTGCGGCGGGCGAGGGAACGGATGCTGGTCATGCGTGAACTCCTGCGAAGTAGGTGAGTCGCCGCGCGCACGGGGGCGTGACACGGGCAGGGCCGGGTGCCGTACGCCCGGGGGCGGGGACGGCTGGGCCTTGTCCTAGATCCGCAGGAGTTGCAGTTCGGCAAGCGAAGGCGGCGCACGACCGCCCTCCGGGTCGGCTGCCGCCGGCCGGTGGCCACCGGCCGGCGACGCCGCCCGAGCGGTGGGGTCGGGCAGCAGCCCGGGAAGAGCCGGGCCCGCGCCGACGGCACCGGAGGAACACGTCGCGTCGGCATGCTGTGCGTGCCCGCTGCCGTCACCGCCGCCATGGCAGACGGACTCGGCGCTCACCGGACCCGTCATGTCCTCATGCGCAGCGGCGGAGGAGGAGTGAGGGCCGGAGGAGGAGTGAGGGCCGGTGACGGCGGTCGCGCCGCCCGGAGCGAGGCCGTGCATGCCGAACACCCCGGCCAGCAGCCCGAGCACCAGCAGCGTCGGCCACCACGTCGGTGGCGACGGCGTGCGGCGGAACTGTGCACGGGCTGTCACGGCTCTCATGCTACGGAAACTCACCGGCCTTCGCGGGCAGGCGGGCGCTCCTGCCCGGAACGGGCAACGCGCCCGAGCCGGTCCGCCGGCCTCCGAGAACGTCCAGGGCGACCGAAACCGCAACCACACCACGCCGAAGGGCCCCCTGTTTCCAGGGGGCCCTTCGACATCGTGCCCGGTGAGGCACTAACTGATCGTTTCAGAATGAGGTTCGTAGGCGTCGCAGGCAGATGATGCTGCAGGCGAGTTGGAGCAGGCCAAGGTGGAGGTCGGCGCGTATCTCGTATCTCGTAGCGGATGCGCAGGCGTTTGAACTGGTGGAGCCAGGCGAAGGTCCGTTCCACGACCCAGCGGGTCTTGCCCGGTCCGGAGCCGTGCGGGACACCTCGGCGGGCGATCTTGGGTGTGATGCCGCGGTCTCGGAGGATGCGGCGGTACTTGTCGTAGTCGTAGCCGCGGTCGGCGAACAGCCGGCCCGGCCGGTGCCGCGGTCGTCCGTGAAGTCCTCGGATGCGGGGGATTGCGTCCAGTAGGGGTGTCAGCCGGGTGACATCGTGCCTGTTTCCGCCGGTCAGGGTGACGGCGAGAGGGGTGCCGTGTCGGTCGACGAGCAGGTGGTGTTTGCTGCTCGGCCGTGCGCGGTCGACCGGCGAAGGACCGGTGTGAGCCCTCTTTGAGGGCCCGAACGGGCGAGCCGTCGATTGCAGCATCGTCCATGTCCAACAGCCCTGCCTTGCGCAACTCGGCCTTGCGCAGCTCGGCCAGGAGCACTTCGTGCAGGCGGGGCCACACCCCGGCCTCGGCCCAGTTCCGCAACCGCCGTCACGCTGTCACGCCGCTGCACCCGGTCTGCTCGGCGGGTACATCTCTCCGGCTCACGTTCTTGCGCAGTACCTAAACGACGCCTCGCAGGGCCGCGCGGTCGTCCGCCGGCAGGCGTCCGGGATACCGATGACGACGCGGCGGCCGGGGCGGCAGCAGCGGAGCGATACGTTCCCACAGATCATCAGGCACAAGATCATCCGACACCTGGACCACTCTGCCGCCACCAGACCCGATCGCCGAGCCCTCACACCGAACTCATTCGGAAACGATCAGCTTCACAGAGTTGGGGACGGCCCGTACGGTCATTCGACCCGAATTACCAAACGGGCCGTATGGACAACCTCTGCACTCCACCCGTACAGGGCGACTCGTTACGAATGTCGGACGAGGTTCGCGCGCAGCACCTCTTCGATGTCCAACTCCACCTCGCGCGTGTGAACCCCGGCCGCGAGTGCTGCCCGGGCAAGCTCTCCGGACGCGGGGGTGAACGTTTCGCCGAGCAGGCGGTCTTCCGCGCGCAGTGCGTCCTCGAGCGTGCCGTCGACCGCGTCGATTGCTTCGGTAGCCGCGGCGCGGACACCGGCGGGCAGATTCGCGATGGTCAGTGCGACCCACTCAACATATTCGTCCAGTTCTGCGGCGGGCAGAGCTCGGTTCACCCATCCCCACCGCTCGGCAGTCGCCGCGTCGACGAGCCCGCCTGTCAGCACGACCTCGAGAGCGCGAGCGCGACCCACGAGGCGGGGCAGGTGGGCAGTTGCACCGGCTCCAGGGACGATGCCGATCAGTGCCTCGAACTGGCCGAACGCCGCAGTCTCGAGGGCCGCGAATCGCAGATCCAGGCTGGAGACCAGCTCGGATCCACCGCCACGGGCGAGTCCCGCGACTTTGGCGATGGTGGTCTGAGGCAGACGCCGCCAGCGTTCATGAAGCCGCATCATCGGGCCCGTCCCGACAAGCGTCTCCTCCGCGATCGGGAGGGCGGCGTAGGTCGCGGGGTCCTCCACGAATGACAGGTCGCCGTGCGCCAAGAAGAACTCCGGATTGGCGCTCTGGACCACGATGACGTGCAGATCGGGATCATTCTCGGCCGATGCAGCGACGGCGTCCAGGTCGAGCATGAGCTGCGCCGTCATCAGGTTGACGGGTGGAACATCAATCGAGACCCACAGCACTCCGTCCTGGCGCTTGACATTGAGGCTGGGCAGGGACTGCTCGGTCATGAGATTCCTTTGGATTGACAGTATCTCTGGTATACCTGGTACATGAAAGGTACTTCAACGCAACCTGGTATCCGCGAAGATCCTGCCGGTCACGAGACCATCGTCGGCCCGCAGCGCGAGCTCCTGGATCAGCTGCTGGACAAGTGGGGTCACCTGCTGCTGGCCGCGTTGTGCCAGCAGCCGCGACGCTTCAACGAGCTCAAGAGAGAGCTCGATGGGGTCACTCAAAAATCGCTGACGCAGGCACTGCGACGGTTGGAACGCAACGGCCTCGTCGAGCGCCGGGTACTGACGCAACGCCCCGTTGCTGTGGAGTACCGGATCACGCCGCTGGGGCGCACGCTTGAGGAGCCCTTCTCGATCCTGCGCGCCTGGACCGCCGACCACCTCCCCGAAGTCGAACGACACAGGGATGCATTTGACAAAGGCGCGGACACCCATCACTGATCGTTTCCGAATGAGTTCGGTGTGAGGGCTCGGCGATCGGGTCTGGTGGCGGCAGAGTGGTCCAGGTGTCGGATGATCTTGTGTCTGATGATCTGTGGGAACGTATCGCTCCGCTGCTGCCGCCCCGGCCGCCGCGTCGTCATCGGTATCCCGGACGCCTGCCGGCGGACGACCGCGCGGCCCTGCGAGGCATCGTTTACGTACTGCGCAAGAACGTGAGCCGGAGAGATGTACCCGCCGAGCAGACCGGGTGCAGCGGCGTGACGGCGAGTGAGGGCGCCGGCCGCTGTGGCGCGTTTCACGCGGACTGGTTCGTGCCCGCGCTGTGTCTGCCGGAGCGGAAGCCCGTCCACATCGAGGAGCTGGTCCCGCAGAGCGCGACGGGCGAGAGCGTCCCGGTCCACGTGCCCAGTCGAGGGAACGGCCGCGCCGGCCGGTACATGCGGGTGTCGGCCGACGACCGTGTCCTGTGGCAGGAGCTCATCGGCGAGGAGGCCCCGGTCCCCACGGCCCCGGCCGAAGACGAGGACGACGTGATGACCTTCGCCGAGCAGGAGATCGACCGCACCTGCCGAGCGGGAGAGGGCGGCCGGTTCGTCAGCGACGGCCGGCCCTTTCGTGATCTCGATCAACCGACCGGCGGCTTCACGCTGCCCCGCATGCCGGTCCAGCGCTCCCGCGATCCGATGCGGATCACTGATGTCGAGCGGGCTGCCGCCTCTGCCGCGCTGGGATGCCCGCCGTGAGAACTCGGGCTGTGTGCAGGCTGCGGCCAGCTGATGCGGCGATACGGCCGGAACGCCGCCATGTACTGCAACGTGTGCCGGGCCGTCCTCAACGGGCGATAGCCGGAACTGAGACCAAAACTGAGAGCATCGATGTCGAAGGGCCCCACCGCAAGCGGTGGGGCCCTTCGACATCGTGCCCGGTGAGGCACTGGCGGAGGATACGAGATTCGAACTCGTGAGGGGTTGCCCCCAACGCGCTTTCCACGTCTTCGTCCGGACGTCCGGAGACGATCAGGTGCGTAATGACCTGCGACGGTTCAGGAGACTGCCGCCCATTCGGATGGCGTCGTACAGAGGTGAATGAGACCAGAACTGAGACCACGAGTCTTGTCGGGCAGAGTCGGGCAGTCGTGATCGAGTCAAGGCAGCTTGAGTTGTCGGCCTTGCTCAGGCGGAATGCTTGGCGAGGTCGTAATACGCGTCATACACTGCTGGTATGCCGAAGACGAGGATCAGTATCAGCCTGGACAGTGAGCATGCCGAGCGCATCCGGACCCACGCGGAGCGGGCTGGAATGGATGTGTCCGCTTATCTCGTCAACGCTGCGACCCGGCAGATGGCCGAGGCGGAAGCGGCGGAGGCCCAGTTCGCCCGACTTGACGCGGTGATCGCGGCAGCTGAGGCGGAGGCTGCCGCACTGGCACCGCTGCCTGAAGTCGCCGACGACGACCTCACGGAGCAGGAGCGGCAGGAGGTGCAGGAGGCTATGGGGCTCATCTATGGTGCCGAGGGTCCTGCTACCCGATCCGGTAACGCGGCGTGACTGTCCGGGTGCCGGTCTACGACACCGGCATGCTGATCGCGCTCGCGGACCGCAAGGCGAAGGCCGTGCGTCTGCATGCCGGCCTTCGGGAGACGCCGCATCGGGCGCTCGTGCTCGGACCGGTACTGGCACAGGTCTGGCGGCCCAGCCCCGCCACGGTGCATGCCCTGACCGGGGTGATGAAGGATTGCACGGTGCCTCAGGCGCGTAGTTCGGCCCCAGCCATGCGCCCTACCAGTGTGGGGCAGACGGCCTGCATCATGTGCGCCACCGGTCCTGACATCACCGAATGGCAACGCATCGGAAGCGCACTCGGTGCGGCAGAGCTGCCCCCGAAGAAGCGGCCGGACGCTGTGGATGCCCTGGTGGCTCTCACAGCCGCCCGACACGGCAGTGCCGTGGTCTTCACCAGTGATCCGGCCGACCTCGACGCCTATCTGAAGGCACTGGATGCCCAGGACGTGCACGTGGTGCAGATCTGAGCACCGATCGGCAGTTGGCCAACGTCGAAGGGCCCCACCGCAAGCGGTGGGGCCCTTCGACTTCGTGCCCGGTGAGGCACTGGCGGAGGATACGAGATTCGAACTCGTGAGGGGTTGCCCCCAACACGCTTTCCAAGCGTGCGCCCTAGGCCTCTAGGCGAATCCTCCGCCGGGAACATTACATGACCGAGGGCGGTGCTCGCGAACTCGTTCCCACCCCGCGACATGGGGTAGCCTTTGCGCAGCCCCTCACGCGGCGCTATCTGACTGAACTCCCCCAGGGCCGGAAGGCAGCAAGGGTAGGTTGGCTCTGGCGGGTGCGTGGGGGGCGTTCGCGTTCCCGGCGTCCGGATCGTCGGCGCGGCGCCGCGGGCGGGGTGGGTTGTCGGCGGGCGCCTATAACCTCGTAGACGTGTCGTCTCTCGCGCTGTACCGCCGCTATCGCCCGGAGTCGTTCGCCGAGGTCATCGGGCAGGAGCATGTCACCGACCCGTTGCAGCAGGCGCTGCGGAACAACCGGGTCAATCACGCGTACCTGTTCAGCGGGCCGCGCGGCTGCGGCAAGACGACCAGCGCGCGCATCCTCGCCCGGTGCCTGAACTGCGAGCAGGGTCCCACGCCGACGCCGTGCGGCCAGTGCCAGTCCTGTCAGGACCTCGCGCGGGGCGGGCCCGGTTCGATCGACGTCATCGAGATCGACGCCGCGTCCCACGGTGGTGTGGACGACGCCCGTGACCTGCGTGAGAAGGCGTTCTTCGGGCCCGCGGGCAGCCGGTACAAGATCTACATCATCGACGAGGCCCACATGGTCTCCCCGCAGGGCTTCAACGCCCTGCTCAAGGTCGTCGAGGAGCCCCCGGAGCACCTCAAGTTCATCTTCGCGACCACCGAGCCCGAGAAGGTCATCGGGACGATCCGGTCGCGTACCCATCACTATCCGTTCCGGCTGGTGCCGCCCGGGGTCCTGAGGGACTACCTCGGTGAGGTGTGCCGGCGGGAGGACAGTCCCGTCGAGGACGGGGTGCTGCCCCTCGTCGTGCGGGCCGGCGCAGGGTCCGTGCGTGACTCGATGTCCGTCATGGACCAGCTGCTCGCCAGCGCGGGGCCCGACGGCGTGACGTACGCCATGGCCACCTCCCTGCTCGGGTACACGGACGGCTCGCTGCTCGACTCCGTGGTCGAGGCCTTCGCCACGGGGGACGGTGCCGCGGCCTTCGAGGTCGTCGACCATGTGATCGAGGGGGGCAACGACCCGCGCCGCTTCGTCACCGATCTGCTCGAGCGGCTCCGGGACCTGGTGATTCTCGCCGCGGTTCCGGACGCCGCCGAGAAGGGGCTCATCGACGTTCCCGCCGACGTCGTCGAGCGGATGCAGGCCCAGGCCGGCGTCTTCGGCGCCGCCGAGCTGAGCCGTGCCGCCGACCTCGTCAACGAGGGGCTCACCGAGATGCGGGGCGCCACCTCGCCCCGGCTCCAGCTCGAGCTGATCTGCGCGCGCGTGCTGCTGC
Organism: Streptomyces sp. NEAU-W12; assembly: GCF_026242095.1. Classification (NCBI taxonomy): domain Bacteria; kingdom Bacillati; phylum Actinomycetota; class Actinomycetes; order Kitasatosporales; family Streptomycetaceae; genus Streptomyces; species Streptomyces sp. NEAU-W12. Next base: position 62,115 of record NZ_JAPJDM010000001.1, on the reverse strand, counting down.
CCGCCGCGTACGGCGACGAGCGGTCGGTCATGGCCCGCCTGGACCGGATCGAGCGGGGCGTGAACTTCTCGGCGGGCGGCGCCGCAGCGGGTATGCCCGCCATGGGGTACGCGCCCGGCGGCGAGGGGCACGGCGATGGGGGTGGGTCTCCGGTTCCGCCGGCCGCTCAGGAGGGCCGGCCGCAGGCGCCGGTTCCGCCGGGGGGCGGTCCGGCCGCGGCCCGGGCGGCGGTACGGGGGCAGGGCGCGCCGGTACCGACGCCGGACCAGTCTCAGCCTCAGCCTCAGTCGCAGCAGCCTGTACCGGCTCCGGCGGCTGCTCCGGCTCCGCCACCCGCTCCCGCACCCGCTCCGGCCGCGGTATCGAGCGAGTCTGCGCCGCCTGCACCCAGTGCGCCCGCTCCCGGCGCCTGGCCCACCGCAGCCTCCGCCGGGAGCGGGCGGCGGCCCGGTGGCTGGCCCACGGCTGCCGCTGCGGGCGGAGGACAGGCTCCGGCCTCTGCGACCGCCGCTCCGAGCACCCCCGCCCCCGGCACCCCGGCGCCCGCGCCCGCGTCCACACCTCCGCACCCGTCGGCCCCCACGTCCTCCGGAGGCGGCGGGCTCGACCCCCGGACGATCTGGCCGAACATCCTGGAGGTGGTCAAGAACCGTCGTCGCTTCACCTGGATCCTGCTCAGCCAGAACGCCCAGGTGACCGGGTTCGACGGGACGACCCTCCAGATCGGCTTCGTGAACTCGGGCGCGCGGGACAACTTCCTGAGCAGCGGCAGCGAGGACGTGCTGCGCCAGGCCCTGGCCGAGCAGTTCAACGTGCAGTGGAAGATCGAGGCCGTGGTCGACCCCTCCGGGGGCGGTGCGGCGGCCCCGGCCCCGGTCGGCAGTCCCGTGGGAGGCCGTGGCGGCGGGGGCGGTGCGGGGTACGGCGCAGGGAGCGCGGGCGGCGGGTACGGCGGTGCGGGCGGCGGCGCCGGTCAGCGTCCCGGTGCCTCCCAGCCGCCGACTCCCTCGAACGCTTCGGGTCCCTCGGGCCCGGCTGCCCCGGCCGGTCCTTCCGCCTCCGCGCAGTCGGGCGGTGCCCCGTCGGCCGCCTCCGCGCCCGGGCCTGCTCCCGCCCCGGCCCCCCGGCCCTACGCCCCGGAGCCGCCGCCCCCCGTCTCTCCCGAGGACGACGTCCCGGAGGACGACGATCCCGACCTGGACGAGTCCGCCCTCTCCGGTAAGGAACTGATCGTCCGGGAGCTGGGCGCGACGGTGGTCGAGGAGATCACGAACGAGTGAACGGGTGAACGGGTGAACGGGCGAGTGAGTGAACGGGTGAAGGAGTGAACCGGCTCAGTGGCTCGGCGGCTCGGGGGACCCGGCCGGGGGGGGCCCGGGGGGCCGCCCGGTGGGGGGGGGGGGGGGGGCGGCCCCGGGGGGGGGGGGGGCCCGGCCCCCCGTCCGGGTGGGAGGAAACCACGAACCGCCTCGCCCCGGTCCTTCGGAAGCCCGCACAAAGCGAATTCCCCGGATCCCGTTAGGCTGACCCCCGTGAAGGTCCTCGTCATCGGCAGCGGTGCCCGCGAACACGCCCTGTGCCGTTCCCTGTCCCTCGATCCCGACGTCACCGCGCTGCACTGCGCCCCCGGCAACGCCGGTATCGCCGAGGTCGCCGAGCTGCACCAGGTCGACGCGCTGGACGGCGCGGCCGTGTCCGCGCTGGCCACACGGCTCGGCGCGGACCTCGTCGTGGTCGGCCCGGAGGCCCCCCTCGTCGCCGGTGTCGCCGACGCCGTGCGCGACGCGGGCATCCCCGCCTTCGGCCCCTCGAAGGAGGCCGCGCAGCTCGAGGGCTCCAAGGCCTTCGCGAAGGACGTCATGGCGGGAGCGGACGTACCCACGGCACGTTCGTACGTCTGTACGACTCCCGAGGAGGCCGCCACCGCCCTCGACGCCTTCGGTACGCCGTACGTCGTCAAGGACGACGGGCTCGCCGCCGGCAAGGGGGTGGTCGTCACCGACGACATCGAGGAGGCCAAGGCGCACGCCGGCGCCTGCGAGCAGGTCGTCATCGAGGAGTACCTGGACGGCCCCGAGGTCTCCCTCTTCGCCGTGACCGACGGCGTGACCGTGCTGCCCCTGAGGCCCGCCCAGGACTTCAAGCGCGCGCTGGACGGCGACGCGGGCCCCAACACCGGCGGCATGGGGGCGTACTCCCCGCTGCCGTGGGCCGATCCGAAGCTGGTCGACGAGGTCATGCAGTCGGTGCTCCAGCCGACCGTCGACGAGCTGCGGCGGCGCGGAACCCCGTTCTCCGGTCTGCTCTACGCCGGTCTCGCGATCACCTCGCGCGGTGTCCGCGTGATCGAGTTCAACGCCCGCTTCGGCGACCCCGAGACGCAGGTCGTGCTGGCCCGCCTGAAGACCCCGCTGGCCGGGGTGCTGATGGCCGCCGCCACCGGAAACCTCGCCGACATCGAGCCGCTGCGCTGGAGCGACGACGCCGCCGTCACGGTCGTCGTCGCCTCGCACAACTACCCCGGCACCCCGCGCACCGGCGACCCGGTCACCGGCCTGGAGGAGGTCGCCGCGCAGGACGCCCCGCACGCGTACGTGCTGCACGCGGGGACGAGGCGTGAGGGCGACGCGATCGTCAGCGCGGGCGGCCGGGTGCTGTCCGTCACGGCGACCGGCGAGGATCTCGCCGAGGCCCGCGACCGTGCCTACCGCGCGGTCGCCCGCATCCGCCTCGACGGTTCCCAGCACCGTACGGACATCGCCGCGGAAGCGGCCGAGGCGGCGCAGGGCGCGTAGGCGGCCGAGGCGGCGCAGGGCGCGTGGGCGTTGCTGTGCGTGCTCCGGCGCAGGTCGGCCGGGCACGCGCGTCGGGCCGCACCACGAACGGCACGAAACCCCAGGGGCTCCGGATCCGTCTCAGGATCCGGGGCCCGATCCTTGCCCTCCGTCCTCCACCTTTGCCCTAAGCCATTCCATCGGGTGACCGATGCGGTATCCGGCTGACGAGGGCCGGAACCCCAACTAGGGTGCCGCGCAAGCGTTCCGGCACTTGGCCCACCGACATTGCGATGTCGGTGACGGGTGCCACAGTGGGGGAGTGGACAACGCCGGGACAGCGTCAGGACCGTCGGGAGGGGGCGAGGCGGGGCATGAGCGGAGGCGGCATGGGCAGTGAGGCGAGCACGCAGACCGCGCGTTCACGGGCGCTCGCGGTGCTGCGCCTGCGCGGCAGGGCACTGGCCGTCGCCCTGCTGCCCGCGGCCGCCGCCGTGATCCTGCTCGTCGGCGTCCCCACCGGCCATTTCACCGGCATCGGCTGGGACCTCGCCCGCTGGACGCTCACCCCGCTCGCCGTACTGGTCCTGTGCGCCGCCGCCGGGGTCGCCCTGGTCGTCGCCCGCGCCCGGCCCGCGATGACTCCGACGGTCGCGGTCGCCGAGGAGACCGCCCCGGACCTGTACCGGATGGTGCGTGACCTCGCCGACCGGCTGGGCGTCCCCGCCCCCTCCGCGATAGAGCTCACCCCCGACTGCGACAGCTGGCTGGAGGACCGCACCCATCCGGCGCACGGCAGCCCTCCGCCCGCCGGGGAGCACGGCGCCACGGCGGGCGCGGGCCGGCATCCGCGCCACCGGGCCGTCGCCGCGCCCGTGCTGGTGATCGGCTCCCCGTTCCTGTGGTGGATGCGCGTCGGCGAGCTGCGCGCGGTCCTCGCACCGGTCGTCGCCGGTACGGGGCCTTCGGCGCATCCGGACATAGCCGCCGCCCGGCGCTTCGTCCGCGGTCTCGACGCGGCGGTGGCGGTGACCGCGGAGCACCGGCGCGGGCCGGTGTTCCGCGCGGTGTTCGCGGGCCTCGGCTGGGTCGCGCGGGTGCTGCTGCGCAGCTGCCGGGGCCATGCGGCCGAGATGGAGCGCAGGGTCGCCGCGGCGGCGGCCGAGCGTGCCCAGGTGGTGGACTACGGGCTGCGGATCGTCGCCCAGGAGCAGGTGGGGCTGGCGTACGCGGGCTGGGACCGGCTGCTCACCCGGGTCGCGCTGCCCGCCTGGCGGATGGGCCGCTGGCCCTCGCGGCTCAACGCGGGGGTGGTGGCCGCGCTCACCGAGCTGTCCCGCCGGGACCGGCTGGCCGAGGGGTTCGCCTCCCGCCTCGGCGAGCGGCCCGCCTGTGATCTGCTCGAGGAGCCCGGCACGGTGGACGAGGCCACCTCCCTGCTCGCCGCCCGGCTCTTCCACGGCGGTCCCGCCGGACGCGGACCGGACTGGTCGCCGGTCCACTGGGGCGACTACCCGGAGGAGGTCGTCGACCGCAAGTGGCGTACGGACGCGGCCCGTCTGCACCGCGTCCTGGACGCACTCGGCGTAAGCCCCGCCGTCGGCGCGGACAGCCCGGGCCCCGACGGCCCGACGCTCTCCCGCGTCCTCGACCACCTGACGGACCCCGGCCCGCGACCGCGCCCGGAACCGGGCTCCCCCGCGCAACCCCCGCCGCACGCGTTTCCGCCCGCCCACGGAGAACGCGGAGAACGCAGGGCACGACGGGACCGGGAAGCCGCCCCCGTCGCCGGAGCGGAGCCGGGCGACGACGAGGACCTCGCCGGCACCACCCCGCGCAGCGTCGCCCTGGCCGCCCGTATCAGCGCCGCGGTGGCCCGCGAGGCAGCGGCGGCCACCGCGCGGGCCGCGGCGGCCCCGGCCGCGAGCGCTCCGACGCCCCCGACGGGTCCGGGCACCCCGATCACCCCGGCCCTGCCGCCCGCGCCGACGGACCCCGCTTTCCTCCGGGACGACCGGGCGCTGCCCCTGCTCCCCCTCCAGCCCTCGCGCACCGGCCGCGAACTGCTCGCCGACCACATCACGGCGATGGTCTGCTGTGCCGCCATGGACACCGCGGGCGCGACCCCCGGGCTCGACTGGCTCGACGGACCGTCCCTCCTCGTGGGCGGCGTACGCGTCACGGACCTGCTCGCGCAGGTCATGACGCTGATCGAGGAGGGTGACCCCACAGCCCTCCGCCTGTGGCTGGCCCGGCAGGGCATACGCCCGGAGAAGCCGGTCCGGCTCGTCTGAGCCGGACGGGCGGGGAAGCCGGCTCGCCCTCCCGGCCCTCACCGGAACCGGATCTTCCGCTTTTGGCCGGTTCACGACGAAGGGTGACGCGGCGCGTGCGCAATGTGATGTGCTTGGGCTGATCGAGCTCCTTGGCCAGGGCTTGCGACACACGACAAGCACATTGCTGACCGCCGGCGACGGGGCCTGCGGGAGGGGAGCGACCATGGGCGTGCAGCAGGGGCACCGCCGGATCGAGGGGTTCAGTTCCACCGGCGGGGTGGCCCCCGGAGAGACGATCGACTTCCACGTCGCCGTCGACCCGCCCCAGGAGTTCCGCGTCGACGTCCACCGCGTCGGCCACTACGACGGCCGGGGCGCCACCCGGATCATGTCCAGTCCCCGGCTCGCCGGCATCGCGCAGCCCCCACCGCTCACCGCCGACCGGACGGTCTCCTGTCACCACTGGTGGCTGTCCTGGCGGCTGCCGGTCCCGCCGGACTGGAACACCGGCGCCCACGTGGCCGTCCTGACCACCGCCGACGGCCGCCACCGCTCCCGGATCCCCTTCACGGTCCGCGACCACCGCCCGGCCGACCTGCTCGTCGTCCTGCCCGACATCACCTGGCAGCTCCACAACCGGTACCCGGGGGCCGACGGGTCGGGCACGACCGACGCCGAAGCCGACGCCGACGCCCGCATCACGACCACCGTCTCCTTCGACCGTCCGTACGCGGGTGCCGGCCTGCCCCCGTACGCCGGTCACGCCTACGACGTCATCCGCTGGGCCGAGCGCTACGGCTACGATCTCGCCTACGCGGACGCCCGCGACCTGCACGCCGGCCGGGTCGATCCCACCCGCTACAAGGGCCTGGTCTTCCCCGGCCCCGACGCGTACTGGTCCCAGGCCATGCGCGGCACCGCGGAACACGCCCGCGCCCACGGCACCTCCCTCGTCTTCCTCTCCGCCCGGACCCTGTACGGACGGGTGGAGCTCGCGCCCTCTCCGTCCGGAGCCCCCGACCGCCTGCTGACCTGCCGCAGCGGCAGACGCCGGGGTCCGGACCGCAGGGCCCCGGACCGCGGGGCCCCGGACCGCGGGGCCCCGGACCGCGGGGTGCCGGACCGCGGGGTGCCGGACCGCGGGGTGCCGGACCGCGGGGTGCCGGGCAGACCTGCGCTGTGGCGGGAGACGGACCGCGCGGAACAGCAGCTGATCGGCGTCCAGTACGCCGGAGAGGTCCCCGTGCCGCACCCGCTCGTCGTGCGCAACGCCGGTCACTGGCTGTGGGAGGCGACCGGGGCCTTCGAGGGCGACGGGATCGAAGGGCTGGTCGCCGACGGGGCCGACCGTTACTTCCCGCGTACCCCGCTGCCCGAGCACGAGGAGCGGGTGCTGCTCGCACACTCCCCGTACACCGACCGGGCGGGCGCCGGACGGCACCAGGAGACCTCGCTCTACCGGGCGCCCTCCGGTGCCTGGGTCTTCGCGTCGGGCACGCTCGCCTGGCCCCCGGCCCTGGGCCGCCCCGGCCGGACCGACCCGCGCATCCAGCGCGCCACCGCCAACCTCCTCGACCGCATCTGCAAGAGCGACTGACCCGACCGCACGAACCACCCCGCCCCGACCGGCGGGCGCCGCGGTTCGTGCGGGACAATCGGAGGCACCCGTCCCGCCGTCTCCCACCCCGTGCGAGCCCCGCGGGCGCCCTGTCTGTTGCTGTGAAACACGCGGAGGAACCGTGTCCGGATTCGTCGAGAAGCCCGAGCCGATCCAGGTTCCGGGTCTGGTGCATCTGCACACCGGAAAGGTGCGCGAGCTGTACCGGAACGAGGCGGGTGACCTCGTGATGGTCGCCAGTGACCGCGTCTCCGCCTACGACTGGGTGCTGCCGACCGAGATCCCGGACAAGGGCAGGATCCTCACCCGGCTCTCCCTCTGGTGGTTCGACCAGCTCGCCGACCTGGTCCCGCACCACGTCCTGAGCACCGAGCTCCCCGCGGGTGCCCCCGCCGACTGGGAGGGCCGCACCCTCGTCTGCAAGTCGCTGCGGATGGCTCCCGTGGAGTGCGTGGCCCGCGGCTACCTCACCGGCTCGGGCCTCGCCGAGTACCAGGAGACCCGTACGGTCTGCGGCCTCGCGCTCCCCGAGGGGCTGGTGGACGGATCGGAACTGCCCGCCCCGATCTTCACCCCGGCCACCAAGGCCGCCGTCGGCGAGCACGACGAGAACGTCTCCTACGAGGAGGTCGCCCGCCAGGTCGGCGCGGAGACCGCGGCGCGGCTGCGGCAGACCACCCTCGCCGCGTACACCCGGGCCCGCGACATCGCCCGGGAGCGGGGGATCATCCTCGCGGACACCAAGTTCGAGTTCGGCTTCGACGGCGACACACTGGTCGTCGCGGACGAGGTGCTCACCCCGGACTCCTCCCGCTTCTGGCCGGCCGAGCAGTGGGAGCCGGGCCACGCGCAGCCGTCGTACGACAAGCAGTACGTGCGGGACTGGCTGACCTCCGCCGAGTCGGGCTGGGACCGGGCGGGCGAGCAGCCCCCGCCGGCGCTGCCGCAGCACGTCGTGGACGCGACCCGGGCGAAGTACGTGGAGGCGTACGAGCGTCTGACGGGCGTCCCCTGGAGCTGACGCCCGGAGCCGGGCCGTCCCCGTGCGTGCCGCACCGCCCGGCCCCCGCGCCCGGTGCGCACGAGGAAGACCCCGGTCCATTGGACCGGGGTCTTCCTGTTGCCCGAGCGGACGACGAGGTTCGAACTCGCGACCTCAACCTTGGCAAGGTTGCGCTCTACCAGCTGAGCTACGTCCGCATGCGCCGTGGCGCGAGAGCAACTATACCCAACCCCGCTCGCGTGCGAGCCGCACTGCGGCGTGCCGGTTCTCCGCACCGAGTTTCGTGACGGCGGACGACAGGTAGTTCCGTACGGTCCCCTGGGACAGCGCGGCCCGCTCCGCGATCTCCGTCACGGGTGCCCCGTCGGCCGCGAGTTCCAGCACCTCGGCCTCACGCGAGGTCAGCGGCGAGTCACCGGCGGCGATCGCGTCGGCCGCCAACTCGGGATCCACGTAACGGTTTCCCGCGTGCACGGTGCGGATGATCTCCGCGAGGTGCTGTGCGCTGACGGTCTTGGGGACGAAGCCGCGCACCCCTGCCGCGAGGGCCCGCTTCAGATGTCCGGGACGCCCGTGACTGGTCACGATCAGCACGCGGCAGCCGGGGAGTTCCGCCCGCAGCGTTGTGGCGACCTTCACACCGTCCGCGCCGGGCATCTGCAGGTCCAGTACGGCGACGTCGGGGGTGTGCGCCCGCGCCATCGCCAGCGCCTCCGGTCCGGAGGCCGCCTCGGCGACGATCAGGAGGTCGTCCTCCAGGGACAACAGGGTGGCGAGCGCCCCCCGGATCAGATGCTCGTCGTCGGCGAGCAGCAGCCGGACGGGCCCGGGCGGTGTCGTCGTCATGGGGTGACCTCGTTTCCAAAGTCCGTGGAGCCGGGTGCCGCCGTCCGTGCCCCAGGACCCGTGGGCGCAGGGGATCCGGCGGTCCTCGGCGCCACCACCCCGGCCCTCGGTCCCGCCGCCGCTCCTGGCCCCGCGGGCGCCGACGACGGCACCTCCGCAGTCAGCAGGAACCGCCCGTCCCCGGTCGGTCCGGCCCGCAGTGTGCCGCCGATCTCCGCCAGCCGCTCGCGCAGTCCGACGAGGCCGGAGCCCTTGCCCGGCCCACCGGCGCCGTCCGGCACCCCGTCGTTGTCCACCGTCAGCACCGCACGCCCCTCCCGTACCCGTAGGTCCACCGCGCACTGCCGCGCGTCGCCGTGCCGCAGCACGTTGGTCGCCGCCTCCCGTACCACCCAGCCCAGCGCGGACTGCACCTGTGCCGGGAGTCCGACCGGGGGGCCGGTGACCGTGCAGTCGATGCCGGCCGCGGTCAGCACCCCCTTCGCGCCCGCGAGTTCGCTGTTCAGATCGGCCTCGCGGTAGCCGCGTACGACCTCACGCACCTCCCGCTGGGTCTCCTGGGCCAGCCGCTGCACCTCGACCATCTGTGTCACCGCCTCCGGCCGTTCGCGCTGGGCCAGCTGGACGGCCAGCTCGCTCTTGAGCGCGATCACGGCGAGGTTGCGGCCCATGACGTCGTGCAGGTCCCGCCCGAACCGCAGCCGCTCCTCCGCGACGGCGAGCCGGGTACGGGTCTCGCGGGCCTCGTCGAGCTCGTGGACGACGTTGAGCAGCCAGAGCGAGAGGACGTAGGTGGCGGTGACGAACCCGGCGCTGAGCAGGACCACCGCCGCGACGATCAGCGCGCTGGGGGCGGCCATGCCGAAGGCGGAGGCTACCAGTCCCGAGCCCGCGGCGAAGCCCGTGGGAGAGGCGAGCATCCGCCGTCGGTCGCGCAGGCCGAGCGTGATCGTTCCCGCGCCGAAGGCCAGGACGACCACGTAGACCCCGAGGGCCGTTCCGTCGGCGTCCCGGCCCGCCCGGTCGTGTTCGACGAGCGAGACGGCCGCCGTCGCGACGGCCGCGGTGACGACCCCGAGGGCCCACAGCAGCCGCACCGGCTTCGCCCGCCGCCCGCGCTGCCAGTCCAGCGACCGCGAGGCGATCACGCCGCAGAGCACGCAGTGCCCGGCGACGAGCACCATCAGCGCAGTCGCCGCTCCCGGCCCGCCCGCTCCGGGGTGCTCGCCCCGCACGAGCAGTCCGAGAAGCTGCCCGCCGGCCGTCACGAACTCGACCAGCACCATGAAGTGGAACGACCACCGCGTGTACGCCTCGACCTTCGCCGGGGTGCTCTTGCGCCGCCACCAGCGCCCCGGCCCGCGGATGTCCCCGCCCGGCCTGCCCATGTCCTCGCCCGCCCCGCTCTCCGGTCCGCCCTCGCGCCCGCGTCCTTCGTGTCCGCGTGCCTCAGCGCCGCGGTTCCCAGCGGAACCACCGGCGTACAGCAAACACCGACACCAGGGTCCAGGCCACACCGGTCGCCAGGGCGAACAGCGTCTCGGAGCCGGACAGGTTCCCGGTGAGGCCGCCGCGCACCAGGGTCATGACGGGGGTGAAGGGCAGCAGTTCGCAGAGGGAGGCCAGCCGTTCGGGCAGGATCTCCAGAGGGACGGTCATGCCGGAGGCGAGCATCGAGACCAGGATCACCGGCATCGAGGTGACCTGCGCGCTCTCGGTGGTCCGGGTGAAACTCGCGGTGGCGGCGGCGAGTGCCGCGCTCAGCACCAGACCCAGCAGCAGCCCGAGAACGGCCAGATGGACGGCGTTCGGCGCCGCCATGTCCAGGAGGAGCGTGCAGCCGACCGCCAGCAGCAGCGACTGCGCCAGTCCGATCGCGGCGGACGGCAGCGAGGACGCGGCCAGGATCTCGACGTCCCGCAGCTCCCCGGTGCGCAACCGCTTCAGCACGAGCTCCTCGCGCCGGGTGACGAAGACGCCGACGAGCGCCGCGTAGACGGCGAACAGCAGGGAGAAACCGATGGTGGCGGGCAGGATCAGTGTGCCGACGCTCAGCCCCGCTCCGGCGAGGTCCATCTCGTCGGCCGCCGTGCGGAGGCTGAACGGCACCACCGCCGGGACGAACAGCGCGGCGAAGAGCGTGCCCTTGCTGCGCCCGAGCAGGGTCAGCTCGGCGCGGGCGAGGGCCCGTACGCGGCCCGCGGGGGTGCTGACCCCTGTGCCCCCGCCGCGTGTTCCCTCGGCCGCCCCCTCGGGCGTGATGACCGTGCCGCTCATGCCGCGTACTCCCTTCCGGTGGTGGTGGACGCCTCGCCTGCCGAGGCTCCGTGCGCGTCCTCACGCGCGGAGACGTCGTGGGCGATGCCCAGGAAGGCCTCCTCCAGCGACGCCGAGCGCACGTCCAGCCCCTTCAGTTCCGTTCCGGACCGCTCGGCCCACACCAGCAGGCGGGTCGCCGCCCGCTGCAGCTCACGGGTGTGCAGCTTGACGGTCCGTCCGTCCAGTTCGTGGCCGGTCACGCCCAGCTCGTCGAGCGGCGGCAGGTCGCCGGGGAAGTAGCCCTGGGGCAGTTCGAAGGTGATCCGGGACGGCTGCGCGGCGGTCACCTCGGCGGGTGTGCCGGTGGTGGCGATGCGTCCCTTGTGCATGATCGCGAGGTGGTCGGCCAGTGCCTCGGCCTCCTCCAGGTAGTGGGTGGTCAGCAGCACGGTGGTGCCGTTGTCACGCAGCTCCCGCACCAACCGCCAGGTGTCGCGGCGCCCTTCGGCGTCCAGGCCGGTGGTCGGCTCGTCGAGGAACAGCACCTCGGGGTCACCGAGCAGCGCGAGAGCCAGGTCCAGGCGGCGCCGCTCACCCCCGGACAGCTGCTTGACCCGTACGTCGCCCTTGCCGCCCAGCCCGACCAGCGGCAGCACCTCCTGCGGCGGACGGGCCCCGCTGACGGCGCCGGCCCACATCCGCGCGGTCTCCGTGACGGTCAGGTCGGACGGGAAGCCGCCCTCCTGGAGCATCACGCCGGTGCGGGGCCGTACGGCGGCGCGGTCGGTGTACGGGTCGTGCCCGAAGATCCTGACCTGCCCGGCCGTCGGTGCCGCGAGACCCTCCAGCAGTTCGAGGGTGGAGGTCTTGCCCGCGCCGTTGGTGCCCAGCAGCGCGAAGACCTCCCCCCGCCGTGCGGAGAAGCTGACCCCGCGCACGGCCTCGAACCCGCCCCCGTACACACGGCGCAGGTCGGTGACCTCAATCACGTGTTCGTGTCCGTTTGCTCGCATGCTTCGATCATTCCGCCCGTACGGGCCGGACAGCAGTGCACGCTGTCATCACCCGGGATGACAAATGTCAGACGGCCGGCACCGCCGGGAGCGCGGAGGACGCGGGCCGGTGACACGGGGCACACGAAAAGACCCCGGTCCCATGGACCGGGGTCTGATTCCCGAGCGGACGACGAGGTTCGAACTCGCGACCTCAACCTTGGCAAGGTTGCGCTCTACCAGCTGAGCTACGTCCGCATTGCCTCCGACCGGCTTCACCGGTCGGTGCGAGCACCAGCCTACCTGATCGACTCGGCCGACCGGTACGGCTGCGCAGAGCGGGTGACAGGAATTGCACACTGCGCCTTCCCCCTGGAAGGGGGATGTTCTACTACTGAACTACACCCGCATGTACTCCGTGAGCCGGGCCTTTCGGCCTTGCCCCTCGGCGTGCTCCAGACTCTAGCTGATCAGCGGGGGTGTTGCGCAAGTCGGCTGTTCCGGGGGGCCGATGGCCGGCCGGGTCCCGGCGCGTCGGGACCCGGCCGCCCGCCCCGGGGGGCCGCCCCCGGGCCCCGCCCCCCCGGCGGGGGGGCCCCCGCCCGCCCGCCCGGGCGGGCCCGCCCGGGCCCCGACCACCGGAGGTGATCACGGCCCGGCCCGCAGGGCGTTCACCGCGCCGCGGCGAACGCCTCGTAGACCCGCTTGGGGATCCGCCCGCGCGCGGGGACGTTCATCTGGTTCGACTGGGCCCAGGCGCGCACGGCCGCCGGGTCGGGGGCGACCTCCGTCTGCTTGTACGTCCGTCCCGAGCGGGAACGCTTGCGGCCGGCCTCCACGTAGGGCGCGAGCGCCTTCCGCAGCCCGTCGGCGTTGTCTTCGTTCAGGTCGATCTCGTACGACTTGCCGTCGAGTCCGAAGGCGATCGTTTCCGCCGCTTCCGAGCCGTCGATGTCGTCAAAGAGAGTGACCACGACCTTCTGCGCCACGAATATCGGTCCCTTCGTGCGACACCTCTGTCGACGTCCGTGATGACGTGCCGGGGCGTCGCTGAGATGTCGGCTGTTCGCCTGTTATCGGGCAAAGTATCTGCTAATGACAATTCATTTGTACAGTGCCCGGCATTGCATGGTGGAGCTCGACTAAATCTGTCCGCGTGTCCTGTGCGCAATAGAGATGCGCGACAGAACGCGGATCTTTCCCGGATCTTTTCCCGCAGGCCTCCCCGAGATGCCGAATCGTGATCGGGGTCACGTAGATTCCTCCAACTCTACTCGCGTAGAAATTTTGTACGGGTAGTCTGAAGGAACCTGCTCAGCACCACACACCGGGAGTGCCAGTGGCACGCGTCGTAGTCGACGTCATGCTCAAGCCGGAGATCCTCGACCCCCAGGGCCAGGCGGTGCAGCGCGCACTGCCGCGGCTGGGATTCGAAGGGATCTCGGACGTCCGCCAGGGAAAGCGATTCGAACTGGAAGTTGACGGGCCGGTCGACGAGACCGCGCTCGCCCGCATCCACGATCTTGCGGAATCCTTCCTCGCCAACACCGTGATCGAGGACTTCACCGTCAGGGTCGAGGAAGTCGCGGAGGCCGTGAAGTGACCGCTCGTATCGGCGTCGTCACTTTCCCGGGCAGCCTCGACGACCGTGACAGCCGGCGCGCGATCCGGCTCGCGGGTGCCGAGCCGGTCGCCCTGTGGCACAAGGACAAGGACCTCCACCAGGTCGACGCCGTGGTGCTCTGCGGCGGATTCTCCTACGGCGACTACCTGCGCGCCGGGGCCATCGCCCGTTTCTCGCCGGTGATGGACACCGTCATCGAGCAGGCGAAGGCGGGACTGCCCGTCCTCGGCATCTGCAACGGCTTCCAGATCCTCACCGAGGCGCACCTGCTCCCCGGCGGCATGCTGGGCAACGACCACCTGCACTTCATCTGCCGTGACCAGAAGCTGCGGGTGGAGAACGCGGACACCGCCTGGACCGGCGACTACACCGCCGGGCAGGAGATCAGCATTCCGCTGAAGAACATGGACGGCCGCTACGTCGCCGACGCGCGCACGCTGGACGAGCTCGAGGCCGAGGGCCGCGTCGCCTTCCGCTACGTCACCGGCGGCGAGGCCGCCGACGGCTACGGCAACCCCAACGGCTCGCTCAACGACATCGCCGGCATCACCAACGCGGCGGGCAACGTCGTCGGTCTGATGCCGCACCCCGAGCACGCCGTCGAGCCGCTGATCGGCACCGGCCGCACCGACGGCCTCCCGTTCTTCACCTCGATCCTCAAGAAGCTGGTCAACGCATGAGCCGGACGCCTCTGGACACGGTCGAGCACGCGGCGAAGACCCCCGACGTCGAGCTGCCCTGGGCCGAACTCGGCCTCAAGAAGGACGAGTACGAGCGAGTGGTGGAGATCCTCGGCCGCCGCCCGACCGGCGCCGAGCTCGCCATGTACTCGGTGATGTGGTCCGAGCACTGCTCGTACAAGTCCTCCAAGGTCCACCTCCGCCAGTTCGGCGAGAAGGCCCCGCAGTCCGACGCGATGCTCGTCGGCATCGGCGAGAACGCCGGTGTCGTCGACGTCGGCCAGGGCTACGCGGTGACCTTCAAGGTCGAGTCGCACAACCACCCGTCCTACGTCGAGCCCTACCAGGGCGCCGCGACCGGCGTCGGCGGCATCGTCCGCGACATCATCGCGATGGGCGCCCGCCCGGTCGCCGTCGTGGACCCGTTGCGCTTCGGCGCCGCCGACCACCCGGACACCAAGCGCGTCCTGCCCGGCGTCGTCGCCGGCATCGGCGGCTACGGCAACTGCCTGGGCCTGCCGAACATCGGCGGCGAGGTCGTCTTCGACGCCTGCTACCAGGGCAACCCGCTGGTCAACGCCGGAGCCATCGGCGTCATGCGGCACGAGGACATCCACCTCGCCAAGGCGTCCGGCGCGGGCAACCAGGTCATCCTGTACGGGGCCAGGACCGGCGGCGACGGCATCGGCGGCGCCTCCATCCTGGCGAGCGAGACCTTCGACGCTGCATCCGACGGTGCCTCCGGCACGGGGAAGCCCGCCAAGCGCCCCGCCGTGCAGGTCGGCGACCCCTTCCAGGAGAAGCTCCTCATCGAGTGCACTCTGGAGGCGTTCCGCGAGAAGCTGGTCGTCGGCATCCAGGACCTGGGCGCCGCGGGCCTCTCCTGCGCCACCTCCGAGCTGGCCTCCAACGGCTCCGGCGGCATGCGCGTCACCCTCGACGACGTGCCCCTGCGCGACTCGACCCTGTCTCCCGAGGAAATCCTCATGAGCGAGTCGCAGGAACGCATGTGCGCGGTGGTCGAGCCGGGGAAGGTCGACCGTTTCCTCGAGATCTGCGAGAAGTGGGACGTCATCGCCACCGTCATCGGTGAGGTGACCGACGGCGACCGCCTGGAGA
Organism: Streptomyces sp. NEAU-W12; assembly: GCF_026242095.1. Lineage (NCBI taxonomy): Bacteria > Bacillati > Actinomycetota > Actinomycetes > Kitasatosporales > Streptomycetaceae > Streptomyces > Streptomyces sp. NEAU-W12. Next base: position 46,924 of record NZ_JAPJDM010000001.1, on the reverse strand, counting down.
TCTACTGGCACGGCGGCAAGATCGTCGACGTCGACCCGCGCACCGTCGCCCACGACGGCCCGGTCTACGAGCGCCCCTACGCCCGCCCCGACTGGCAGGACGCGCTCCAGGCCGACGACGCCGGCAAGCTGCCCCGCCCGGCGACCTCCGAGGAGCTGAAGGACCAGGTCCTGAAGCTGGTGGGCTCGCCCAACCAGGCCTCGAAGCAGTGGATCACCCAGCAGTACGACCACTTCGTCCAGGGCAACACCGTCCTCGCCCAGCCCGAGGACTCCGGCATGATCCGCGTCGACGAGAAGACCGGCCTCGGTGTCGCCATCGCCACCGACGGCAACGGCCGGTACGCCAAGCTGGACCCGTACACGGGCGCGCAGCTGGCGCTCGCCGAGGCCTACCGGAACGTGGCGACGACCGGCGCGAAGCCGCTCGCCGTCTCCGACTGCCTGAACTTCGGCTCGCCCGAGGACCCGGCCGTCATGTGGCAGTTCGCCGAGGCCGTCCGCGGTCTCGCCGACGGCTGCCTGCAGCTCGGCACCCCGGTGACCGGCGGCAACGTCTCGCTCTACAACCAGACCGGCGAGGCCGCCATCCACCCGACCCCGGTGGTCGCGGTCCTCGGCGTCATCGACGACGTGGCCCGGCGCACGCCGGTCGCCTTCCAGGAGGAGGGCCAGCTGCTCTACCTCCTCGGCGACACGCGTGAGGAGTTCGGCGGCTCGGCCTGGTCCCAGGTGATCCACGACCACCTCGGCGGCCTGCCGCCCGAGGTCGACCTGGAGCGCGAGCGGCTGCTCGCCGAGATCCTGATCTCCGCGTCCCGCGACGGCATGATCGACTCCGCGCACGACCTGTCCGACGGCGGTCTGGTCCAGGCCGTGGTCGAGTCGGCGCTGCTGGGCGGCAAGGGCGCGCGGCTCGTCGTACCGGACGGGCTGGACGCGTTCACCCTCCTGTTCTCCGAGTCGGCCGGCCGCGCGGTCGTGGCCGTGCCGCGTTCCGAGGAGACGCGCTTCACCGACATGTGCGGTGTGCGCGGCCTCCCGGCGACGCGCGTCGGCGTCGTCGACGGGGACACGGTGGAGCTCCAGGGCGAGTTCACGCTCACCCTCGCGGAGCTGCGCGAGACCCACGAGGGGACGATCCCGGCCCTGCTGGCCTGATTCCCCCGCCTTCCGCCGTTCCGCTCCCCGTACGAAGCCCTCCGCCCGGTCCGCCGGGCGGAGGGCTTCGGCGTGCGCGGGGGCGGACGGGGCGGACGACTCTTGCGCGGGGTTACGTAATTACGTAATCTCGAACGCGTGGAACTCGAAGAGCGCCTCGCCGACCTCGAACGCCGGCTGACGGACCTGGAAGCGGAGCGCCGCGGCGCACCCCGCCTCGGCGAGGGCGACTTCTGGGCGCTGGAGGGGCTGAAGAACCAGCTCGCCGAGCTGACGGCGGCCGACGGGGGCGTGCTGTTCACCGGCGCGGTCCGGCTGCCGACCGGTGAGCAGTACGAATGGCAGCACGCCGCCCTCACCGGGGGACTGCTCGACGACGACTGGCCGGCCGCCGCCGAGCCGCTCGCCGCCCTCGGCCACCCGGTCCGGCTGCGGCTGCTGCGCGAGATCCTCGGCGGCCGGCGCACCGCCGCCGAACTCGCCGAACTGGACGGGGTCGGCACGACCGGCCAGATCTACCACCACCTGAGCCGGCTCACCGGCGCCGGCTGGCTGCACACCTCCGGCCGGGGCCGTCACGAGGTGCCGCCCGGCCGGGTCGTACCGCTGCTGGTGGTGCTGTCCGCGGCGCGGCCCTGACGGGCCGGCCGCGCCGCACCCACGACGACCAGGGGGAACCATGTCCGCACGCAAACTCGCCATGACCGTCTTCCGCGGTCTGCAGCTGGGCTTCATCGCCCTGGTGACCGCCCACATCTGCCTCGGCTGGGGCTACCCGGTCCTGTGGAACCTGCTGCCGCTGCTCCTGGCCTACGTCCTGATCACCGTGGTCAACCGGTGGGGCGGCGGCGCCCCGGACGACCCGCGCGTCGCGCGTGCGCCCGTCGAGGTCGAGCCGCCCGTGACCGGCCGCTGGTCCGCGCTGAACAGCCCCGCCGACCGCACTCCGAGCCACGGCGTCCACGCCTACGGGCAGACGTACGCCATCGACGTCGTCGCCGAACCCGAGCCGGGAGCCCGCCCCGCGTTCTCCCCGCTGCGGCCGCTCGCCCGCCGCCCCACCGACTTCCCCGCGTTCGACGCCCCGTTGCGGGCGGTCGCCGACGCCACGGTCGTACGGGTCTCGGACGGGCAGCGCGACCACCTCGGCCGCACCTCGCTGCCCGCACTGCTGTACCTGATGCTCGTCGAGGGCTCGGTGCGCGAGATGGGCGGCGTCCACCGGATCATCGGCAACCACCTGGTGCTGGACCTCGGCGACGGGACGTATGCCGCCTACGCGCACGTGCGGCGCGGCTCGTTCACCGTCCGCGAGGGCGACAGGGTGCGGGCCGGACAGGTGCTCGCCCGCTGCGGCAACTCGGGCAACTCCTCCGAGCCCCACCTGCACTTCCAGCTGATGGACGGGCCCGACCCGGACACCGCGCGGGGCGTCCCGTTCACCTGGCGCGGCATCGGCGTCCCCCGGGGCGGCGAGGTGTTCGACGTCCCCGGACCGGCGCCGGTCACCCCCGCATAGGCTGCCGCCATGCCCCCGGCCAAGAAGCGCACCCGCTCCTACGACCCCGCCAGGACCCGGGCCGCCGTACTGGCCCAGCTCAAGAACGTACGACAGGCGGTCCACTCCCTGGACGAGCAGCAGCTCGCCCTGCCCACCCGCCTCGGCGACCGGACCGTGCGGGAGCTGATCGCGCACCTGTCCCTGACCGTCGCGAGCGTCGGCCGGGCCCTGGAGCGGGACGAGCCGGCGAAGCCCCGACTCGCGCTGCCGGACCACCCCGCCGCGACCGCCGCCCACGCCGGTGCCGCCGCCGGGGAATCCCGGGAGCTCGCCGGGGCGACCCCCGACCTCGACGCCCTGCTCGCCCGTACCGAGGAGGACCTGGCCCGGCACCTCGCCGCCGCCCCGCCCCACCGCCTCCTCGCGCTGCCGGCCGGCGCCATGACCCTCACCGACTACCTGGTCACCCGCGCCGTCGAGCTCGTCGTCCACACCGACGACCTGGACGCCGCCGTGCCCGGCCTCGACGTCCGCTACGACCGGCAGGCCCTGGCCACGTGCACCCGGCTGCTGGCCGACACGCTCGCCGCGAAGGCGCCCGGCGGTTCGACGGAGGTGCGGATCCCGCCGTACGCGGTCGTCCAGTGCGTGGAGGGGCCGCGGCACACCCGGGGCACCCCGCCCAACGTCGTCGAGACCGACCCGCTGACCTGGATCCGCCTGGCCACCGGGCGCACGGCATGGCGGGACGCGGTGGCGGACGGCACGGTCGGCGCGAGCGGGGAGCGGGCGGACCTCGGGCCGTACCTGCCGCTGACCCGGTGAGCCCGCCGGGCTCACCGGGAAAGGGGAGCCGGCTCCTCCCTCCTCCCGTCGAATCAACATGTACAGGCAAAAGCAGCAGCAGCGCATGCCCCTGGCGGTGGCCGCAGCCGTGCTCGTCCCGTTCGCGGCGGCCTGTGGCAACGAACAGGCGGGCGCGGGCAGCGGGTCCGCCGGGGCAGAGAAGCCGGTCACCGGCATCCGCTGGACCGTCGACAGCGTCACCGTGGACGGCACCACCCACCGCGCCACCTCCGACGCGTACATGACCCTGAGCGAGGGCGGAAAGGCCGAGGGGCACTACGGCTGCAACGGCTTCCGGGCCGATGCCGCCCTCGACGGCGACCGCGTCCGGTTCGCCGCCGTCGAGACCACCGTCAAGGCCTGCGACGAACCGCTCATGGACTTCGAGCACCTGCTCGGGAAAACCCTCACGGACGGGGCCCTTCGGACCGAGCCCGGCAACGACCGCCTCACCCTCACCTCCGAGGGCGGCGACACCGTCCGCCTCAGCAGGGGCGGCGGGAACACTCCGCTGTACGGCACGGAGTGGAGGATCACCTCCCCCGACGCCGCGGGCCGTGCCCACCTCACCTTCGACGAGGAGAAGGGCACCGTCTCCGGCAGCCTCGGCTGCAACCGGGCGAACGCCGACGCCACCGTCCGCGACGGCCATATCACCCTCGGCACGCCCGCCACGACCCGAATGGTGTGCGAAGACTCACTCATGGAGGCCGAGAAGCGGCTGCTGCGGCTTTTCGACACCACGCTCAGCTATCGGGTGGACCACCGGAACATGACGCTGACCAGCGAAAACGGGACAACCGTCGAAGCCTTCGCCACCGGATGACCCGCAGAGGGGGCCGCGTAGCCAATTCGGACCAGCACTCGACCTCGCCTACACTCGGTGGCGTGCCACGTGGTGACGGACGACTCAACCACGACCTGCTCCCCGGAGAGAAGGGCCCCCAGGACGCCTGCGGCGTCTTCGGTGTCTGGGCTCCGGGCGAAGAGGTCGCCAAGCTCACGTACTTCGGGCTCTACGCCCTCCAGCATCGGGGCCAGGAATCCGCGGGTATCGCGGTCAGCAACGGCTCCCAGATCCTCGTCTTCAAGGACATGGGCCTGGTGTCCCAGGTCTTCGACGAGACCTCGCTCGGTTCGCTCCAGGGTCATATCGCGGTCGGTCACGCCCGCTACTCGACCACCGGTGCCTCCGTGTGGGAGAACGCCCAGCCCACCTTCCGCGCGACCGCGCAGGGATCCATCGCGCTCGGTCACAACGGCAACCTGGTCAACACGGCGGAGCTCGCCGAACTGGTCGCCGACCTCCCCAAGGAGAACGGCCGCGCCCCCCGGGCGGCGGTCACCAACGACACCGACCTGATCACCGCCCTGCTGGCCGGCCAGCGCGCCGCCGACGGCGAACCGGTGACCGTGGAGCAGGCCGCGCACGCGGTCCTCCCACAGGTCAAGGGCGCCTTCAGCCTCGTCTTCATGGACGAGGACACGCTGTACGCGGCCCGTGACCCGCAGGGCATCCGCCCGCTGGTCCTCGGCCGCCTGGAGCGCGGCTGGGTCATCGCCTCCGAGTCCGCCGCCCTCGACATCTGCGGCGCCAGCTATGTGCGCGAGATCGAGCCGGGCGAGTTCGTCGCCATCGACGAGAACGGCCTGCGCTCCTCCCGATTCGCGGATGCGAAGCCCAAGGGCTGTGTCTTCGAGTACGTGTACCTGGCCCGCCCGGACACCGACATCGCCGGACGCAACGTCTACCTGTCGCGCGTCGAGATGGGCCGCCGCCTCGCCAAGGAGGCGCCCGCCGAGGCCGACCTGGTGATAGCGACGCCGGAGTCCGGCACCCCGGCCGCCATCGGCTACGCGGAGGCGTCCGGCATCCCCTTCGGCGCCGGCCTGGTCAAGAACGCGTACGTCGGACGGACGTTCATCCAGCCCTCGCAGACCATCAGGCAGCTCGGCATCCGCCTGAAGCTGAACCCGCTCAAGGAAGTCATCAAGGGCAAGCGCCTGGTCGTCGTCGACGACTCGATCGTGCGCGGCAACACCCAGCGCGCCCTGGTCCGGATGCTCCGCGAGGCGGGCGCCGCCGAGGTCCACATCCGGATCTCCTCGCCTCCCGTGAAGTGGCCCTGCTTCTTCGGCATCGACTTCGCGACCCGCGCGGAGCTCATCGCCAACGGCATGTCCGTCGAGGAGATCGGTGTGACGCTGGGCGCCGACTCCCTGGCGTACATCTCCCTCGACGGCATGATCGAGGCGACGACCATCGCCAAGCCGAACCTGTGCCGCGCCTGCTTCGACGGCGAGTACCCGATGGAGCTGCCCGACCCGGAGCTCCTCGGCAAGCGGCTGCTGGAGACCGAGCTGGCCGCCGGCACGGCCGCACCGGCCGCGGTCGACGCGATCCGCCGCCCGTAAGCCCCTGCCCTGCCGTAACGAGACGAAGGCTCTCCCCGTCATGTCTGAGAACACCGGCGCCGGCCCCGCCGCGGCGTCGTACAGGAACGCGGGCGTCGACATCGACGCGGGCGACCGTGCGGTCGAGCTCATGAAGGAATGGGTGAGGAAGACCCGGCGCCCCGAGGTCCTCGGCGGCCTCGGCGGCTTCGCCGGTCTCTTCGACGCCTCCGCGCTGAAGAACTACGAGCGCCCCCTGCTCGCCTCCGCCACGGACGGCGTAGGCACCAAGGTCGACATCGCCCGCCGGATGGGCGTCTACGACACCATCGGCCACGACCTGGTCGCCATGGTGATGGACGACATCGTGGTGTGCGGTGCCGAACCGCTGTTCATGACCGACTACATCTGCGTCGGAAAGGTCCACCCCGAGCGGGTCGCCGCGATCGTCAAGGGCATCGCGGAGGGCTGTGTGCTGGCCGGCTGCGCCCTGGTGGGCGGTGAGACGGCCGAACACCCGGGTCTGCTGGGCGAGGACGACTTCGACGTCGCCGGCGCCGGTACGGGCGTCGTGGAGGCCGACCGGCTGCTCGGCGCGGACCGTGTCCGCGAGGGCGACACGGTCGTCGCCATGGCCGCCTCCGGCCTCCACTCGAACGGGTATTCGCTGGTCCGGCACGTCCTGCTGGACCAGGCCGGACTCGCTCTGGAGAGCCACGTCGACGACCTGGGCCGCACCCTCGGCGAGGAGCTCCTGGAGCCCACCCGGATCTACTCGCTGGACTGCCTGGCCCTGACCTCCGTCACCGGGGTGCACGCCTTCAGCCACGTCACCGGCGGCGGCCTCGCGGCCAACCTGGCCCGTGTCGTCCCCGACGGGCTGCACGCGGTCGTGGACCGCTCCACCTGGACCCCGGGCCCGGTCTTCGACCTCGTCGGCCGGACCGGTTCGGTCGAGCGCCTGGAGCTGGAGCGGACCCTCAACATGGGCGTCGGCATGATCGCGATCGTGCCGCAGGAGTCCACGGACGTGGCGCTGACGACCCTGGCCGACCGCGGGCTGGACGCCTGGGTGGCCGGCGAGGTCACCGGCCGTGGCGACCGGACGGCGGGCGCGGAACTGGTGGGGGACTACGCGGGCTGAGCGAGCCGGGTGCGCGGAGCATGCGAAGGACACCGAGCATGCCGAGCACACCCGGTACGGTGCCGGACCGCGCGGGCGGGCAGCACAGAACCCGGTCGGTGACCGGAGTCACCGACCGGGCTGGTGGTTCAGTGCAAGGTCAAGCGCCACGACGCTGTGGCGAGGACTGGCCGTCCTCGTCATCGTCGTCCTCCTCATAGAGGTCGGCGTACCGTGCGTACAGGTCGTCGTCCTGCTCATCGTCCTCAACAGGGTCACCGATGACATTCGGTGACGTGTTCGAAGGCGATGCACCCAGCTCCTCGGCCAGACGTGCGAGGTCCGTGCCGCCGCTGTTGTACTTCAGCTGGCGGGCGACCTTCGTCTGCTTGGCCTTGGCCCGGCCGCGCCCCATGGCTCGACCCCCTCAACGACGGGGCTCGACGGCCCCAGAGTCTTGACACGCGTTCATGGTCTGGCACGGACTCTCCATGGAGAGGCCGGTCCGTAGGGCTCCCACGGTACCTGAGCCCACGCCCATACGGTACGTCGCCCGCATGACGTGCCCTCGCCCGGGGTCCTCCATGCACCCTGTTCTCCCTGGTCAAGTGCGTTTTCAAGCACTTGTCGAGGGCCGACCCGCCGGGAGAAGTGAGAGTTCTCTCGAAGGGCGCCTCCGCGGGTACCGGCCATACGTGCGAACGGCGCGGGGGCGGGCTCACCGGCCCGTCCCCGCATGCGCCGCACGGACGTCCGTACGCGCCGTGCACGCGTCACGCGGGCACGCCGTACGCGTCCCGCATGTGTCGCGTGCACGCCCCGTACACGGCCCGTACACGCCCCCTGTGCGCCGGACGCCGCTCAGCGTGACGCGCGTGCCTCCGCCATCCGCTGCTCGGCGATCCGGTCGGCCGCCGCAGCCGGCGGAATCCCGTCCGACTTCGCACGTGCGAAGATGGCGAGCGTGGTGTCGAAGATCTTCGCCGCCTTCGCCCTGCACCGGTCGAAGTCGAAGCCGTGCAGCTCGTCGGCGACCTGGATGACCCCGCCGGCGTTCACCACGTAATCCGGCGCGTAGAGGATCCCGCGGTCGGCGAGGTCCTTCTCGACGCCCGGGTGGGCGAGCTGGTTGTTGGCGGCGCCGCAGACCACCGTGGCGGTCAGCACCGACACGCTGTCGTCGTCCAGCGCGCCGCCCAGCGCGCACGGGGCGTACACGTCCAGACCCTCGGTGCGGATCAGCGCCCCGGTGTCGGCGGCGGCCGTCACGCCCTGCGGGTGCCGGTCCAGGACCCGTCGCACGGCGTCCTCGCGCACGTCGGTGATCACCACCTCGGCACCTTCCTCGCGCAGGTGGTCCACCAGGTGGTGGCCGACCTTGCCGACGCCCGCCACACCGACCTTGCGGTCGCGCAGCGAGGGGTCGCCCCACAGGTGCTGGGCCGAGGCCCGCATCCCCTGGTAGACGCCGAACGCGGTGAGCACGGACGAGTCGCCGGCGCCGCCGTTCTCGGGGGAGCGGCCGGTGGTCCAGCGGCACTCGCGGGCCACGACGTCCATGTCGGCGACATAGGTGCCGACGTCGCAGGCGGTGACGTACCGGCCGCCCAGCGAGGCGACGAACCGGCCGTAGGCGAGCAGCAGCTCCTCGGTCTTGGCCGTCTCGGGGTCGCCGATGATCACGGCCTTGCCGCCGCCGTGGTCGAGACCGGCCATGGCGTTCTTGTACGACATCCCGCGCGCGAGGTTCAGCGCGTCGGCGACGGCCTCCCCCTCGGTCGCGTACGGGTAGAAGCGCGTACCGCCGAGGGCGGGGCCCAGAGCGGTGGAGTGGAGGGCGATGACGGCCTTGAGGCCACTGGCACGGTCCTGGCAGAGCACAACTTGCTCGTGACCGCCCTGGTCCGAATGGAACAGGGTGTGCAGGACGCCGTCAGATACGTCGGTCACGGTGGTGACTCCTGAGTAAGTAGCGGCGGGTGGAAACAGTTCCCGAGACTCCCCCGCGCTTGTGGCTGTGGGGGCGGTGGCGGAGGCTGTGGGCACGAGATTAGAGCCTGTCGCCCGCGGGGACGGAACCGTGTCCAGGATCACCTCCGCGCACCTCGTCCCGGAGGAACGGCGTGCGACGATTCGCGTGGATTACCCGTACGTGCGATCCGTCCGTCCGCGGCCCGCGCGCGGTCGGCGGACCCGCAGGTTTTCGCGCCGGTGCGCGGGGGAGGGAGCAGGCGTGCCCAAGGTCTCCTCGGTGGTCGTTCCCTATGCGGCCTACCTGCGCGTGTACGAACCGCTGGCCGCCTTCCCCGAGCCGGAGCGCGGTCACTGGGCCCGTTACGCCCGCCGCCCCGGCCTTCCCTCCTACCAGGACGAACTGCGCCGGTCCCTGGCCGACGTCGTGCCGACCCCGCCGGTCCCGGTCCCGGTACGGGAGAGCGACGACGCGTTCGTGCTGGAGGTCGACGGCACGGTCTGCGTCTGCCCCTGGCGCACCCGGCTGCGCGGCTGGCAGGCCCTGGGGGAACTCGCCGAGGACTTTCCCCTGCCGGTCCTGGACGCGCTGCTGCCCCCGTTCGTGCGGCGCCAGGCCGCCGAGGACTACGAGCGCTGGCTGACCGCCCACCCCGACGCCCGGCCGTGGATCCGCACCGCGACCTGGCAGGTACCGATCAACTGGTTCGTGCTGGTCTCGGACGAGGAGCGCGAGTACGACAAGGGCTCCCGGGGCTCCCCGGGGTCCGGCGGCTCCACGGGCTCCGCCGGCGAGGCCCCCGTGCTGCGGTACCGCACCCCCATGGTCGAGGCGCGGCGGCGGGTGGCGCGCGGGCTGCGGGCACTGAAGACCGCCATGGACGAGGGGCCGCTGATCGACGGCCTGGTGGACGTGGGGCGCTGGCTGGAGGAGTTCCATCCGCGTTCACTGGTCGAACTGGACTACGGCGGCCTGGTGCACGCCCTGCCGGCCGGCGCGCTGGAGGACGACCACTCCGCGGCGGACGTGGCCGAGGGGATCGCGGCGCTGCGCCGCGGTGACGGGACGGCCGCGGGGGAGGCGTACGGGCGGCTGGTGGAGCGCTGGCGCTCGGTCCGGGACCTGCGGTCGGCCAACTGACACCTGGTCGCGGAGGGGTGACGAGCCGTGGCGGGATAACGAACTGGCGTTTGACCCAAAGCCCTTCTTGGGGTTTTGTCGTCGCCCTGAGGTCCAGTCAACCGGGACCCGGCAACGGACGTAGGTGTCGATCCGGGCGTATGCGTCAAGCCGGTCAAGGGTGACGGACCGCACGTACGAGGGCCTTGCGCCGCTTGCCCCCCCTCGTGCCAAAATAGGACAAGGAGTCCGGGGAGGGCTCCTCCGTCCTGCTGTGCTCGACTATGGGCGGAATCTCAGCATTGCACGCTTTGGGGGGTCCGGTGCCTCCTGATCGCGGCTGTGACTGATCGTCACAACCGCGTGACTGTCCGCTATGGCATGGTCCATCGGCTTCCGCGGCTGATGAACACCTGGGAGGGCAATTCCATCGGTTTGGCCGACGTGGCTGGACGGATGGTGTAGTTGTAGTGCCGAGGACAAGCCGTTCGTCCTATAACCGACTCGACTCGCGTCCGCCATTTCGGGCAACGCGGGTCAAGGTGCAGAATTTAGAGGAAAGAACCGAGAAGGTTCGGTTCTCCCGAGGAGGCCGCTCATGACCGCTCGCACCCCTGATGCCGAGCCGCTGCTGACCCCGGCTGAGGTCGCCACCATGTTCCGCGTCGACCCGAAGACGGTCACGCGTTGGGCGAAGGCCGGCAAGCTCACGTCGATCCGCACGCTCGGCGGGCATCGCCGTTACCGCGAAGCCGAGGTCCGCGCCCTGCTCGCGGGCATTCCGCAGCAGCGCAGCGAGGCCTGAACAACTGAATAACCCGGACAAACCGGCTGGTCCCCCAACTGGCCGAGGTGTTCGGACCCACAGCTCCACACGACGCGGGGACTGCCCCAACAGGCCCTTCGCCCAAGCCGATCAGAGCTTTCCAGGCAGCTGAACCGGGTGCGTCGTCGATCGCGCTGGACTCCGCCGAGTCCGGCGCGATCTTTTGTGTGCGGGGACGGTTGCGGTGTGCCGGCGCGGTGCTCCCCGGGCGGGTCTGCGCGGGATCCGTGCGCGGGCCTGTCGGACTCCGGGAGCGGCCGTGCGGTCGCCCGCGCGGAGGTTCGGGCGGGCCTCCGGGGGCAGTGCAATTGCACATATTAAATTGACTTGGCGTAGGGGACGGGTAAGTACCGGACTTTCCGAAATTCATGCGGTGACACCCGTCACACACCGGTCGCCTTGTTGGGTCACCGGCATATGCGCTAGAGCGGCGGCGGGTGGGCCCGATACGCAGCAACTCGGCGGCAGGGCCCGGGAGCTGGGGCGGTCGGGTCGGCCGGGCTAGGCGGTGGAGGCGCCCTCGCCCCCGACGCCTCCCGGGGGGCGCCCCGTGGGCTCGGCGGGGTGCGCGGGCTCGGTCGGCCCGGTGGGCCCGGCGGGGCGCGCGGGCTGCTGGGTGGTTTCGGAGGGCTCGGCGGGCTCGGCGGGGCGCGCGGGCTGCTGGGTGGGTTCGAGGGCTTCGGGGGTGCGGGGTGCGGAGTCCATCGCCAGACGCAACAGGCGGTGGCAGACCGGACAGTGGCGGGTGTGGTGCCCGAACGACGAGGCAGCCGACAGATGTGCGCGGAGCAACGCCCGCGTCTCGTGCCTGGCCGATGCCGGCATACGCCACCTCCATGGCCGCACCGGGAGCGGCCCTGCTGTCCGGGGTACCGAGGCGAGCCCGCCCCGTCAAGACCCCGGGCCTTCGCCGGGAAGCCCCAGGGGCGCACGAAACGGAGCGCGGCCTCCCCGAACCCCAAGAACCACCTGAAAGGCCCTCAGTCACCCGGTGAGGCGCGTGGAGCGGCGGGTACGGGCGACGGGGGAGGGCGGATGTACGGGGTGGGGGCGGGTGCGTCCTCCGCCTGGGTGGGGCGAGGTGGGGCGGGGTGAGGGGTGGGGTGGGGCAGGCGAAGAGGTCCCGTCGTCACGACGGGACCTCGCGTTGATGCGGTCCTGAAGGGATTTGCCGTATCGGATCGCGGCTGCGCCGCGGGCGCGGCCTCCGCTCCGGTGAGGCGGCGTGGAGGGTGGGGCAAGAGAAGAGGCCCCGTCGTGACGACGGGGCCTCTCGGCAATGCGGTCCTGACGGGATTTGAACCCGCGGCCTCCACCTTGACAGGGTGGCGAGCACTCCAAACTGCTCCACAGGACCAGGTTTCGCAGTGCGATTGCTGCCTTGCGCTGCGAAAAGAGACTCTACAGGAGCGGTGGCCCGCTGGTCGAACTCACTCCGCGTGCCGCTCGCGTCACGGAGCGGCGGCGTCGATCGCCTTCACGATCCGCTTGTCCGAGACCGGGTACGCGGTGCCCAGCGCGTGGGCGAAGTAGCTGACCCGGAGCTCCTCGATCATCCAGCGGATGTCCAGCACCTGCTGCGGCACCGGACGCCCCTGCGGCATCTGTTCCAGCAGCCAGGCGTACTCGTCCCGCATCTCGTGGACCTTCTCCATGCGGGTCGTGTCCCGCTGGACGTTCGCCGGCATCTGCTGGAGGCGGCGGTCCACGGCCACCAGGTACCGCATCAGGTCCGGCAGCCGCCGCAGCCCCGTCTCCGTCACGAACCCCGGCTTCACCAGGGCGTCCAACTGCGTGCGCACGTCCTGGAGGTTGGCCAGCAGCGCGGGGCTGCGTACGCCCTTCAGCCGGCGCTCGCAGGCCTGCCAGGCGGCCAGGACCTGCTGCACCTGGCCCACCGCGCGGACCGTCGTGTCGACGATCTCGGCGCGCACCCTGTCGTACAGCTTGCGGTACGACTCCTCGTCCCACACGGGCCCGCCGAAGTCCGCGATCAGCCGGTCCGCCGCCGCCGTCGCGCAGTCGTCGAACAACGCCTGGACGGAGCCGTGCGGATTCGCCGACAGGGCGAGCTTCTGGGCGTTCGTCAACTTCTCGGATGCGAACTTCGCGGGGTTCACCGGGATATTGCGCAGGATCAGACGACGCGTGCCCTTCCACATCGCCGGCTGCTGCTCCGCCTCCGTGTCGAAGAGCCGCACGGAGACCGTGTCGCCGTCGTCGACCAGTGCGGGGAACGCCTTCACCGGCTGGCCGGCCCGACGTGTCTCGAAGACACGGGTCAGCGTGCCGACGGTCCAGTCGGTCAGGCCCGTCCGCTCCAGCGACTCACCGCCCTCGCGTTGAGCCGTGGCGGCCGCCGCCTGGGAGAGGGCCTGGCGGGCCTTCGGCTTCAGCCGGAGCCGGAGCGCCTCCAGGTCCTTGTCCTCGGCGATCTTCCGGCGCCGCTCGTCGACGATCCGGAAGGTGACCTTCAAGTGGTCGGGGACCTTGGACCAGTCGAAGTCGTCCGCGTCGAACGGCACCCCGACCATCCGCCTCAGCTCGCGGGCCATCGTCGTGGTCAGCGGCTCCTGGAGGGGCACCGCCCGCTCCAGGAACGCCTTCGCGTAGTTCGGCGCCGGCACGTAGTTGCGGCGGACCGGCTTGGGGAGGGAACGGATCAGCTCCGTGACGACCTCCTCCCGCAGCCCCGGGATCTGCCAGTCGAAGCCCTCGTCCGTGACCTGGTTCAGCACCTGGAGCGGCACATGGACCGTCACCCCGTCCGCGTCCGCACCCGGCTCGAACTGGTACGTCACCCGGAACGTGAGGGCACCCTGCCGCCAGGAGTCCGGATAGTCGGCCTTGGTGACAGCCTCCGCCGACTCGCGGATGAGCATCTCGCGCTCGAAGTCGAGGAAGTCCGGCTGCTCGTGGCGCTTGTGCTTCCACCACGAGTCGAAGTGCGCCCCCGACACGACATGGCCGGGCACCCGCTGGTCGTAGAAGTCGAACAGGGTCTCGTCGTCGACCAGGATGTTGCGGCGCCGCGCCCGGTGCTCCAGCTCCTCGACCTCGGTGAGCAGCCGGCGGTTGTCCGCGAAGAACTTGTGGTGCGTGCGCCAGTCGCCCTCGACCAGCGCGTTGCGGATGAACAGCTCGCGGGAGACCTCGGCGTCGATCCGGCCGTAGTTCACCTTCCGCTGGGCGACGATCGGTACGCCGTACAGCGTGACCTTCTCGTAGGCCATCACCGCGGCCTGGTCCTTCTCCCAGTGCGGCTCGCTGTACGTGCGCTTCAGCAGGTGCTCGGCGAGTGGCTCGACCCACTCCGGCTCGATCTTCGCGTTGACCCGCGCCCACAGCCGGGACGTCTCGACCAGCTCCGCCGACATCACGAACCGCGGCGGCTTCTTGAACAGCGCCGAACCCGGGAAGATCGCGAACCTGGCGTTGCGCGCGCCCACGTACTCGCTGCGCCCACCGCCGTCCTTGCGGCCGCTCCCGTCCTTGCGGGCGGTCTGACCGGAGTCCTTCGACTCCTTCACGTCCTTCATCCCGACGTGGGAGAGCAGGCCCGCGAGCAGCGAGACGTGGATGCGGTCCCCGGGGGCGTCCTCCTCGTTGAGGTGGATGCCCATCTGCTTGGCGACCGTGCGCAGCTGGGTGTAGATGTCCTGCCACTCGCGGATCCGCAGGAAGTTCAGGTACTCCTGCTTGCACATGCGCCGGAAGGACGAGGAGCCCCGCTCCTTCTGCTGCTCCCGCACATGGCGCCACAGGTTGAGGTAGGCGAGGAAGTCGCTGGTCTCGTCCCGGAACCGGGCATGCTGCTGGTCCGCCTGGGTCTGCTTGTCGGCCGGCCGCTCGCGCGGGTCCTGGATGGACAGCGCCGCCGCGATCACCATGACCTCGCGGACACAGCCGTTGCGGTCCGCCTCCAGCACCATGCGCGCCAGCCGCGGGTCGACCGGCAGCTGGGCCAGCTTCCGCCCGGTCTCCGTCAGCCGCTTGCGGGGGTCCTTCTGCGTGGCGTCCAGCGCGTTCAGTTCCTGGAGCAGCTGCACGCCGTCGCGGATGTTCCGGTGGTCCGGGGGGTCGATGAAGGGGAACTTCTCGATCTCGCCGAGGCCCGCCGCGGTCATCTGCAGGATGACCGAGGCCAGGTTGGTACGGAGGATCTCCGCGTCCGTGAACTCCGGGCGGTTCTCGAAGTCGTCCTCGCTGTACAGCCGGATGCAGATGCCGTCCGACGTACGCCCGCAGCGGCCCTTGCGCTGGTTGGCGCTGGCCTGCGACACCGGCTCGATCGGCAGCCGCTGCACCTTGGTCCGGTGGCTGTAGCGGGAGATCCGCGCGAACCCGGGGTCGATGACGTACTTGATGCCCGGCACCGTCAGCGACGTCTCCGCGACGTTCGTCGCCAGAACGATCCTGCGGCCGCTGTGCTGCTGGAAGACACGGTGCTGCTCGGCGTGCGAGAGCCGCGCGTAGAGCGGCAGCACCTCGGTGCTGCGCCAGCCAGCGCCTCCGGCGCGGGGGTACGCCTTCTTCGTCAGCGCGTCCGCCGTGTCCCGGATCTCCCGCTCGCCGGAGAGGAAGACCAGGATGTCGCCGGGCCCCTCGGCCATCAGCTCCTCGACCGCGTCCGTGATCGCGGTGATCTGATCGCGGTCGGCGTCCTGCGAGTCCTCCTCGAGCAACGGCCGGTAGCGCACCTCGACGGGATACGTACGACCGCTGACCTCCACGATGGGAGCATCGCCGAAGTGCCGCGAGAACCGCTCCGGGTCGATGGTCGCCGAGGTGATGACGACCTTCAGGTCCGGGCGTCTGGGCAGCAGCTGGGCGAGATAGCCGAGCAGGAAGTCGATGTTCAGCGACCGCTCGTGGGCCTCGTCGATGATGATCGTGTCGTAGGCGCGCAGCTCACGGTCCGTCTGGATCTCGGCGAGCAGGATGCCGTCGGTCATCAGCTTCACGAAGGTGGCGTCCGGACTCACCTGGTCGGTGAACCTGACCTTCCAGCCGACGGCCTCCCCGAGTGGGGTGTCCAGCTCCTCCGCGACCCGCTCCGCGACCGTGCGGGCGGCGATCCGGCGGGGCTGCGTGTGCCCGATCATCCCGCGGACGCCCCGGCCCAGTTCCATACAGATCTTCGGGATCTGCGTCGTCTTGCCGGAACCCGTCTCACCCGCGACGATCACCACCTGGTGATCGCGGATCGCCTCGGCGATCTCGTCCTTCTTCTGGCTGACCGGCAACTGCGGTGGATACGTGACCGCCGGCACCCGCGCCCGGCGCCCGGCCATCCGCTCCTCGGCCCGGGCGACCTCCGCCTCGATCTCGCCGAGCACGGCGGCCTTGGCCTCCGGCTTACGGATCCTGCGCGCGCCCTCGAGCCTGCGCCCGAGCCGTTGCGCGTCGCGCAGCGAGAGCTCGGTCAGGCGGGAGGCGAGAGCGCCGAAGGTCGGGGCGCCGGGGGAGATGTTGGCGGGGGCGCCGGAGGAGGGGGCGGAGGCAGGGTGCGTGGACATACGGGAACCAGGATCTCATCCTCGGGAAATCAGTGGCGAACGGTTTTGCCCCTGTGGGTGCACGAGAACACCCCCTCCGGAATCCCGGAGGGGGTGTCTGTGGTGGCTGGGGCCGGGGTCGAACCGGCGACCTATCGCTTTTCAGGCGATCGCTCGTACCAACTGAGCTACCCAGCCACGAGGTCTCACGTGAAACCTCAGCGGTCCTGACGGGATTTGAACCCGCGGCCTCCACCTTGACAGGGTGGCGAGCACTCCAAACTGCTCCACAGGACCAAGCTTCGTACGACAGTGTCGCACAGGGTGGTGCGTGCCCCCAACGGGATTCGAACCCGTGCTACCGCCTTGAAAGGGCGGCGTCCTAGGCCGCTAGACGATGAGGGCTATCGGCCCGCCTGGGCGCTTCTCAGCGCGTCGGGGACGTCCGAAGCATATGTGATGCCGGGAGGGATCGCCAAAACGGTTTACGGGGCGGTCGTGGACGGGGAGCTGGATGCGGTGCCGGACGGAGAGCCGGAGGGGGAGCCGGACGGAGAGCCGGAGGGGGAGCCGGATGCGGTGCCGGAGGGCGAACCGGACGGAGAGCCGGAGGAGGACGCGCCCGGTTGGTTCTCCTCCGGGAGGTGCCTGCTGACCTCCGCCGTGGTCAGGCCCAGGCCGCCCAGCCTGATCGAGTCCCAGGCCTGGAGGCGGCGGGTGGCGCGGTCGAAGTAGAGGATCGAGGCCTCGATGGGGTCGGGGTGCTTGCCCTCGACGGCGCGCAGCCCGCTGCCCCCGGTGGAGCCTTCGACGCGGAGCCGGGTGCCGTACTTCATGACCTCCGTCTCCTGGCGGTGGACGTGCCCGGCCAGGACGAGGGGCACCGTGCCGTCGACCTCGCGGGCCGCCGACGGTTCGTGGGCGACGGCGACGTCGACCGGGGTGCCGGCGGCCCGCTGGTCGCGCAGGGCGGAGGCCAGGCGGGCGCCCGCGAGTTCCTGGGACTGCTCGGCGCCGGGCTTCCTGGAGCGGTCCGGGGTGAACTGCGGGTCGCCGATGCCGGCGAAGCGCAGGCCGGCGACCGTCTCGGCCCGGCCGTTGTCCAGGACGTGGACGTTCTCGAGGCCTTCCAGGTAGCGCTGGGTGACGGCCGAGTCGTGGTTGCCGCGGACCCAGACGTAGGGGGCGCCGAGGCCCTCGACAGGGTCGAGGAAGCCGTTCTCGGCGGCGGTGCCGTGGTCCATGGTGTCGCCGGAGTCGACGATGACGTTCACCTGGTACTGCTCGACGAGCGAGGCGATGATCGCCCAGCTCGCGGGGTTGAGGTGGATGTCGGAGACGTGCAGGACCCGGAGGGTGGTCGGGTCGGACTGGTAGGCGGGGAGCGTGGAGGTGGCGTCGTAGAGCTTCGTCACGTTGGTGACCAGGCGGGCCAGCTCCTTCTGGTAGACGTCGAACTCCGTGACGATGCTGCGGGCGTTGCCGACCAGGGAGGGCGCCGAGGAGAGCAGGCCGGAGAACCTGGGCTCGAGGACGGAGTCCGGGTTCCAGGAGGCGTACGCGGTGCCGCCGGACGCGGCCAGCAGGGTGAGGGCGAGGCCGCCGGCGGTCAGGGCCCGGCGCGGTCGGCGGTAGACGGCGAGACCGAGGGCGGTGGCACCGGTGACGACGGCGACGACCGAGCGCACGGCGAGGTCGGCGGTGCCGCGGGCGACGTCCTGGGTGACCTCGTCCTGGAGTCCGGAGAGGCGCTCGGGGCGGTCGACGAGGGCCTGGGCGCGGACCGGGTCGAGCTGGTCGACGTTGACGTCGAGGCGGACGGGGGCGTGGTGGCTGTCGAGCTCGAGGGCGCCCAGGGGGGAGACGTTGATCTTCGTGCCGCCCGTGAGGGACGGGCGCAGGGTCATGGTCGTGTCCATGGGGCCGACGGGGACGCGCACGTTGCCCACGATCAGCAGCCCGAGCCAGGCGCCCAGCAGAACGACGGCGAGCAACCCCACGACGCGCTTGAAGGGGTGGGGCGGCCGGGCGGCGAGGGTGGTGGTGACGGCCGTCGACGTGGCGGCGGGGCGAGGGGAGCGATGACGGCGGGTGAGGGCTCGCGGGACCCTTCGGATGCGGTGCCGGAGGGTCCTGACCGTGGAGGGGACGCGTGCCATTGGTCGCGTATGCCCGTGCGGGGCGCCGGATATGCGGGGTGCCCGGCGGGGCTCGTGCGGAGGGGGCGCGGTCGGCGACGGCTCTGCGCCGGAGCCGACGCGGCCGAAGGGCGCGGCGGCTGGACATCGCCGGTGCTCGTACGGACCGCCCGTCTCGCACGGCCGCGCGGATCAGCCCCAGCCCAGTTCGTGGAGCCGCGCGTCCTCGATGCCGAAGTGGTGTGCCACCTCGTGGACGACCGTCACGGCCACCTCGTCCACCACGTCTTCCGCCGTCTCGCAGTAGCGCAGGGTCGGCCCCATGTAGATCGTGATGCGGTCGGGGAGGACCCCGGCGTACCACTCCCCGCGTTCCGTGAGCGGAGTCCCCTCGTACAGGCCCAGCAGCTCCGGATCGTCGGCGGGAGGTTCGTCCTCCACGAACACGGCCACGTTGTCCATGACCCGCGCCAGCTCCCGCGGGATCTGGTCCAGGGCTTCGCTCACCAGTTCTTCGAACCTGTCACGCGTCATCTCCAGCACAGGACCATTGTCAGGGACGATCGTGCGGAGCGGCGGTACACGCGGATCCCGTGGACGACGGGGAAGTGGGCGACGGGCCCGGTCCCGGGGGCCGTGCGTCTGCTGTGGGCGCGGGACCGGGGCCGGGACCGGGGCCGGACTCCATGGGGCTTCGGCACGGGGAACAGGTCAACGGCAGGTCACCGGTCTGTCACTGGTCTGCTGCTGACGGGGTGCCGGCGTGTCCTCCCGCGGGCGGCGGGAGTTGGGCACGTCGACCCAGCATCACGACCGGAGGTGGCCTCGTGCGCCCCTTGTACGTACCCGCCCGCCTGGCTGCCACCGTCGTGGCCGTCGCCGCCGCCGCCGGATGTATGAGTGTCGGTGGGGAGGGGGCCGGCGGGGCCGGGCCGTCGCACTCCGCGGGCCGTTCGGGCGGTGAGGCGCCCGACGGGGGCCCCGCGGTACCGGGCGGCGAGGGCGGGCACGGTGCCGCGGTGGCCGAGGACGGGAGTGAGCGCCGCGCGGGCGGTGGCGAGAGGGGCGAGCGGGTCGAACGGAAGAAGGGCGGGGCGGAAGCCTCGTCCGTCGCCGAGGCGTCGCCCTCCCCGGGGGCGAGCGGGCCGGTCCCGGACGACGGCGGGCCGGGCGAGCCGGCGGTTCCGGCCCCCGACAGCCCGCCGGAACCGCCGGAGCCGACCGGGCCGGCCGATCCGGAACCCACGCAGGTGCCGCCCGAGCCCACGGTCCCGCCCGAGCCGACGGCCGCGGAGCCGTCCTCGTCGGCGCACGAGCCGCCGGAGGCCCAGCTGGCGCACCGGGCGCCCGCGCCGGAAGCGGGGGCCCCCGGCTAGGGACCGGGACCTGTTCCACCGCCCTGTTCCCCCTCCCGACCCCTGCTGACCTGCCGGTTTGCTTTTGGGGGGACAGAGTGCGTATGGTGGCAGATCGTTTGATCCTATTTGCCCGGCGCCACTGCAGAGCGCGCCGTGTGGCGCGTACTCTCCCCTTACCGTGGTGGACCGCATCGAGGCGGTCATATTGCGATTGCGAATCACGGAGTTGACGGGCGCGTGCCGAAGAGACTCCGGAAGGTTTCGCATTCGTATGCCCATCGCCAGTACTGATCACGTCGTCGTGCCCGAGAACACCGAGGACACCGACACCACTGCTGTCATCACCGACATCACCGACATCACCGACGTCATCGCCGACGCCGAGGCCGATGTCACGGACGACGGCGACACCGACGCCGACGGCACCCCCGAGCTCACCTTCGCCGCCCTCGGTCTTCCCGAGGGTGTCGTGCGCAAGCTCGCGCAGAACGGCGTGACCAGCCCCTTCCCGATCCAGGCGGCGACCATCCCGGACGCCCTGGAAGGCAAGGACATCCTCGGCCGCGGCCGCACCGGCTCCGGCAAGACCCTCTCCTTCGGTCTGCCGACGCTGGCCACGCTGGCCGGCGGCCGGACCGAGAAGCACAAGCCGCGCGCCGTCATCATGACGCCGACGCGTGAGCTCGCCATGCAGGTGGCCGACGCGCTCCAGCCGTACGGGGACGTCCTCGGGCTGAAGATGAAGGTCGTCTGCGGCGGCACCTCCATGGGCAACCAGATCTACGCCCTCGAACGCGGTGTCGACGTCCTGGTCGCCACCCCCGGCCGCCTGCGCGACATCATCAACCGCGGCGCGTGCTCCCTGGAGAACGTGCAGATCGCCGTCCTCGACGAGGCCGACCAGATGTCCGACCTGGGCTTCCTGCCCGAGGTCACCGAGCTGCTCGACCAGATCCCGGCGGGCGGTCAGCGGATGCTGTTCTCCGCGACCATGGAGAACGAGATCAAGACGCTCGTCGACCGGTACCTGAAGGACCCGGTCCACCACGAGGTCGACGCCGCCCAGGGTGCCGTCACGACGATGTCGCACCACATCCTGGTCGTGAAGCCCAAGGACAAGGCGCCGGTCACCGCGGCCATCGCCTCCCGCAAGGGCCGCACCATCATCTTCGTCCGCACCCAGCTGGGCGCGGACCGGGTCGCCGAGCAGCTGCGCGACGCGGGCGCCAAGGCCGAGGCGCTGCACGGCGGCATGACGCAGGGTGCGCGCACCCGGACGCTGGCCGACTTCAAGGACGGCTACGTCAACGTCCTCGTCGCCACGGACGTGGCCGCGCGCGGTATCCACGTCGACGGCATCGACCTGGTGCTGAACGTGGACCCGGCCGGCGACCACAAGGACTACCTGCACCGGGCCGGCCGTACGGCGCGGGCCGGCCGCACCGGCACCGTCGTGTCGCTGTCCCTGCCGCACCAACGGCGCCAGATCTTCCGGCTGATGGAGGACGCGGGCGTGGACGCCACGCGTCACATCATCCAGGGCGGCGCGGCCTTCGACCCGGAGGTCGCCGAGATCACCGGCGCCCGGTCGATGACCGAGGTCCAGGCCGAGTCGGCGGGCAACGCGGCGCAGCAGGCCGAGCGTGAGGTCACCCAGCTCACCAAGGAGCTGGAGCGGGCGCAGCGCCGCGCCTCCGAGCTGCGCGGCGAGGCGGACCGGCTGGTCGCCAGGGCCGCCCGCGAGCGCGGCGAGGACCCGGAGGCGGCGGTGGCCGAGGCGGCCACCGAGGCATCGGCCCAGGCCGAGGTCTCGCTGCCGGAGCAGCCGACCGCACGCGACACCGAGCGCCCCGAGCGCCGGGACGGCTTCCGTCGTGACGACCGCGGTGACCGGGGTGGCGACCGTGGTGGCCGTTCGTTCGAGCGTCGTGACGACCGCGGTGGCTTCAACCGCGACCGTGACCGCCAGGGCGACCGTCCCGGCTTCCGCCGCGACGACCGCGGTGACCGGGGTGGCGACCGTGGTGGCCGTTCGTTCGAGCGTCGTGACGACCGGGGCGGCTTCAACCGCGACCGTGACCGCCAGGGCGACCGTCCCGGCTTCCGCCGCGACGACCGCGGTGACCGGGGTGGCGACCGTGGTGGCCGTTCGTTCGAGCGTCGTGACGACCGGGGTGGCGACCGTGGTGGTCGTTCCTTCGAGCGTCGTGACGACCGCGGTGGCTTCAACCGCGACCGTGACCGCCAGGGCGACCGTCCCGGCTTCCGCCGCGACGACCGCGGCGAGCGCGGCGGCCACCGTGGCAGCGACCGCCCGTTCAACCGTGACCGCCAGGGCGACCGTCCCGGCAGCGACCGCCCGTTCAACCGTGACCGTCAGGGCGACCGCCCCGGCAGCGACCGTCCCGGTTTCCGCTCCGGTGCCTCCCACGACCGCCCGTACGGCCGTCGTGACGAGCACCGCGGCGGCGGCTCCTTCGGTCGCCGCGAGGACAAGCCGCGCTGGAAGCGCAACGGCTGACCCCGGTACGCCGGACTGACGTGACAGGGCCCGCACGACACCCGTCGTGCGGGCCCTGCCGCATACGGACGGAACCCGTCCGGACCCGCCGCACCGATACCCGATCAACACCGCGCCCACGTCCCGCTATGCTCGTGGGGGGCGACATCGCCTGGGGCCCTTAGCTCAATTGGCAGAGCAGTGGACTTTTAATCCATTGGTTGTGGGTTCGAGTCCCACAGGGCCTACCGAAGCAGGGAAGGGGGGGACCCCCTCCGACCTGCTGTTCAGCGCCCCGACCGGTTCAACACGGTCGGGGCGCTGCGGTGTTCGGGGGTGACGGAGCCGTTCAGGCGGGTTCGTTCCGGCGGGCGGCCGGTGCCCTGTCGGGCCCGGTCCGCAGCAGTCGCCGGCGCCTGGGGCCTCCCGGGACGCGGTGCAGGCTGTACGAGCCGGGCTTGCGTGCCTCCTCGGACAGGTGCTTCACGATCCCCCTGCACACGAGCTCCTTGAGCTTCGCGCCGGGGCGGCCGTCGATGTGGAACCAGACCGCGACGTCGTACCTGTGGGCGAACTGGAAGATGCCGCCGCGGCGGCCCAGGCTGATGCACTGGCCGGCGAACACCTGGTTGAGGGGTGACGGCTGCTCACCCGCGATACGGCTCAGCACCGTGTCGGCGGCCCGTGCGCCCAGCGGCATCGCGGCCTGGCAGCTCATCCGCAGCGGCAGGCCCGACGGGGCCGCCGAGTCCCCGGCCGCGACGATGCGCGCGTCGTCCACGCACGTCAGTGTCTCGTCGGTGAGCAGGCGGCCCACGGCGTCGGTGCTCAGCCCGCTGCGGGCGGCCAGGTCCGGTACGGCGAATCCGGCGGTCCAGACGGTCACCTCGCTCGGCAGCTCCCGGCCGTCGCCGAGCCGTACGGTGCCGCGCGTCACCGCCGTCACCCTCGCGTCGGGGCCTTCGAGTACGGTCGCCCCGAGTGCAGCCAGCCGCCCGGCCACCGAGCGCCGGCCCCGAGGGTGCAGGTAGGGGCCGAGGACCCCACCGCACACCAGGGTCACGGCGCGGCCGGCCTCCGCCAGTTCGGCGGCGGTCTCGATGCCGGTCGGACCGGCTCCGACCACCGTCACCGCGGCCGTCGCGGGAGCGGTGGCGATGACCGGCCGCAGCCGCTCCGCCGTCTCCAGGGTGGCGATCGGGTACGCGAGTTCGGCCGCTCCGGGCACACCCGGGTCGGCGCTGCCGCTGCCCACCGCGTAGATCAGATAGTCGTAGCCGACCGTGCCGCCGGTCGCCAACGCCACGCCGCGCCCGGCCGCGTCGATCCGGGTCACGGTGCCGACCACCAGCCGGACGCGGTCGGCCAGGACGTCCCGGTAGTCGACGACCGCGTCGTGGGACCCGCCCACCAGTTGGTGCAGGCGGACCCGCTCGACGAAGTCCGGGCGGGGGTTGATCAGGGTCACTGCCACGTCGTCGCGCCGCGTCAGGCGGTTGGCCGCCATGACGCCGGCGTATCCGCCGCCGATCACTACCACGTGGGTGTTCTCAGTCATGGTGTCTCCGTCGTCTCAGAGGTCCGACCGTTTTCAGGGGCCGACCTCAGGACACCGCCCGGTCGTTCGCTGTGACAGCGGACCGACGGGGGCTGCGGGGACTGCGGGAGCTGCGGGAGCTGCGGGGGCTGCGAAGGCTATGGGGGCGGCGGAGCCAGGCGCCCATGCCCGTCGACCCGCCGGAGGATGGGGCCCCGGGTGCGGAGGTGGCGGGGGGAGGCGGGGTGGTGGTGCCTCGTTCCGGCGCACCGGACGTCCGCGGGCGGGTTGTCCGGTCCTCCGCCGTGTCGGTGGTCAGCCGCTCGCGTGGGCCGGTTCCGACCGGTCGACCGGGGTGGTGGTCTGTGACGTGTCCGGCGAGGGGCGGCGGATGAGGCGGGTGGCCAGCGGTTCGGTCCAGCGGGCGGTGAGAGGGCCGAGGACGACCAGGAGCAGGACGTACGCCGTGGCCAGCGGGCCGATCCGGGGCTCCGTGCCGACGGCGAGACCGGCGATGACGATCGAGAACTCGCCGCGCCCCACCAGAGCGCCGCCGGTCCGCCAGCGGCCCTTGGACAGGATGCCCGCACGGCGGGCGGCCCACCAGCCGGTGGCGATCTTCGTCAGCGTGGTGACGACCGCCAGGGCGAGCGCAGGGAGCAGCACCGGCGGGATGGCGGACGGATCGGTGTGCAGCCCGAAGAAGACGAAGAACACCGCCGCGAACAGGTCCCGCAGCGGGGACAGCAGGCCGTGGGCGCCCTCGGCGACCTCTTCGGACAGGGCGGTGCCGACCAGGAACGCGCCCACCGCGGCCGACACCTGGAGGTGCTGGGCGACGCCCGCGACCAGCAGGGTCAGCCCCAGCACCGCCAGCAGCAGCATCTCGGGGTTGCCGGAGGGCACCGCGCGGCTGATGACGCGTCCGTGGCGCAGGGCGACGTAGAAGACGACGCCGACGGTGGCCAGGGAGACCAGCAGGGTGACGCTGCCGCCCGCGAGACTCGCACCGGTCAGCAGGGCGGCGAGGATCGGCAGGTAGACGGCCCTGGCGAGGTCTTCCATGACCAGGACGCACAGGATGACCGGCGTCTCGCGGTTGCCCGTGCGCCCGAGGTCGCCGAGCACCTTGGCGATGACCCCGGAGGAGGAGATCCGGGTGACTCCGGCGAGGGCACCGACGGCCCTCGAGAACTCGGCACTCCACCATCGGGCCGACTCTGGGAGTCTGCCCGTGCGCCGAGGTCATCACCCGTCCGGTACGGGGTCGTTCGGCGGGGACGGGCCTGACCCCGCTTCAAGGACCTTCCGCCCGGCACCCCGGGGCCATCAGGGGCAGCCCTCATCCTCGCGGGGGCCCGGCTGCCCGATCCGGGCCCGGAGCCCGAACCGGTCCTCTACCGGGTGTCCCAGGAAGGGCTCACCGACATCGCCCGGCACGCGCACGCCCGCCGCGCGGAGATCTCCCTGTGCCGCACCCCCTCCGGAGTGGAGCTGCGCGTCCGGGACGACGGCCGGGGCATCGGTGTGGCGTCCGAGGGCGCCGGCATGCTCGGGATGCGCGAGCGGGCCCTGCTCGTCGGCGCCGACCTCGATGTGGGCCCGGCCGCCGGAGGCGGGGCCCTCGTGCGCCGCGCCGTCCCCGCTCCGGGGCGGGGGCCCGTGCCCGTGCGGACCCCTCCGTCCCTGACCGCCCTCCCCGACCGGAAAACCCGGACATGACCGACCCCGGCTTCCCCCCCCCGCACCCCGTCCGGCACACCCGCCGGCGCCGGGACCGGGACCCCGGCCGGTGCCGGGAGCGACGGCGCGCCGACACGCATCCTCCTCGCCGGCGACCACGACACCACCCAAACGAGGGGGGCGGAGGACACCCACGAGGTGGGGGAAGGGCCTTCGTCACGGGCCGGCCGCCGGGTGTGGCGGGGCCGCCGGGTGTGGCGGGGACACCGCCGTTTCCACGCCGCACGGTTCCGCGCCACGTGGCGGTGGCACACCGCACGGCTTCCCCTCCGCGCGGGAGCGCACCGGGTGCAAGACTCTCTTCACCCGGTCCGGTCCGGCCCTGCCCTGTCCCGCCCTGTCCCGTCCGCCGTCCCCGTCAGGAGCGCCGTCGATGCCCCACCCGTACGTCCTGCTGTCCGCCGCCGTCTCGCTCGACGGGTATCTCGACGACACCGGCCCCGAGCGGCTGCTGCTGTCCGGCCCGGAGGACTTCGACCGGGTCGACGAGGTACGGGCGTCGGTGGACGCGATCCTGGTCGGCGCCGGCACGATCCGGGCCGACAACCCCCGGCTGCTGGTCAACGCGCCCGAGCGGCGTGCCGCCCGGGTCGCCGAAGGCCGGCCCGCCTACCCGCTGAAGGTCACCGTCAGCGGCTCGGGCGACCTGGACCCGGAGGCGCGGTTCTGGCACACCGGTGGCGCGAAGGTCCTCTACACGACCGGCAGGGGCGCCGAACGCGCCCGCGCCCACGGTCTCGCCGCCGACATCGTGCCCCTCGGCGCCGAGCTCGACTGGCGCCGCCTCCTGACACACCTGTACGACGCGTACGGCGTCCGGCGGCTCATGGTCGAGGGCGGCGGCCTGATCCACACCCAGCTCCTCACCCAGGGCCTCGCCGACGAGCTCCAACTGGTCCTCGCCCCGCTCTTCGTCGGTGACCCGGACGCCGCCCGTCTCTTCGGCCCCGGCACCTACCAGGGCGGCCGGCTGCGGCTGCTGGAGACCCGCCCGGTCGGCGACGTCGTCCTCATGCGCTACGAACCCACCGCTCCCGGCGCCGGTCCGCTCCCTGTCGCCGCCGACCACCACTGGCTGGCCCTCGCCTGCGAACTGGCGAAGCGGTGCCCGCCCTCGGAGACGGCGTTCAGTGTGGGCGCGGTGGTCGTCGCCGCCGACGGCACCGAGCTGGCGCGGGGCCACTCCCGCGAGGGCGGTGATCCGGTGGTGCATGCCGAGGAGGCCGCCCTCGCCAGGACCGACCCCGCGGACCCGCGGCTCGCGACCGCCACCGTGTACTCCAGTCTGGAACCCTGTGCCCGCCGCGCCTCCCGTCCGGTGCCCTGCGCCCGGCTGGTCCTGGACGCGGGAGTACGGCGGGTGGTCACCGCGTGGCGGGAGCCGGACACCTTCGTGGCGGGCGCCGACGGCAGCGGAGTACTGGCGGCGGGGGGCGCCCTGGTCGTCGTCCTGCCGGAGCACGAGGAGGCCGCCGAGGCGCCGAACGGCCATCTGATCGGCCGGTGACGCGAGGGCGGCGGCAACGCGTGTGCGGAGTGTCCCGCGGATGCCGTATGCTGGTGAACACAACGACGCGGGGTGGAGCAGCTCGGTAGCTCGCTGGGCTCATAACCCAGAGGTCGCAGGTTCAAATCCTGTCCCCGCTACTGAAGGCCGAGGGCCGGAATCCGAAAGGGTTCCGGCCCTCGGCCGTTTCCGTCCGCCCCGTTTCGAGAGTGCGTCCCAGGGCCCTTGCGCACAGATGTCACGCCAGGTGATCGAGTCGCCCCGCTGCGCATAACAATTGACGTACCGTCAGCTCGGGTGTGACGAGAGCGGTGAAGCCAACTCGCCCGGTTTTGACCGGCGCTGGCGCTTAAGTCCGTGCGGAAATCGTTAACGATCAAGAGGAACGGCTTGGAATACGGTCCTCGCGTCTATTAACGTTCGATAACGCAGCGCGGTCGTCCCAGCCGGCACACGAGTCGGCTCCGTGCGCACGCGCCGAATCCCGCAAGGGAACCGGGGAACCAACATCTTGGGGTGAATCGCGCGGATGCACCCGTGGAGACACGGGCGGTATACGCGCGTAGGAGACCTTCCTGCTCCGAACCCGTCAGCTAACCCGGTAGGCGAGAAGGAAGGAAAGGAGTGCGCCCCACGTGGCGTCCAACCGGCCTGCCCCCGAGGCCCCCTTCATGCCGAGCCAGCACGAGAGCGACACCTTCGGCTACGGCGGCATCCGCACCGACGAGGGCCCCTTCGAGGAGTGGAACCCCACCGCGGAGTCCGTTCGCCCCGTGCGCGGCCGTCATCGTGTCGGCAAGCAGCGCGGCGGAGGCCTCGCCCGTAGCTCCACCGTCCTGGGCGTCGGTGTCATAGCCGCTGTCGCCGGTGGCGGCATGGCCAGCGCCCAGACCGGCAAGCCGCCGGTCTCCATCTCCGTGCCGGACCTTCCCTCTGTTGGTTCCCTCATCTCCGACGAGGAAACCCCCCAGGGCTCCGCCACCCCGCTCAGCAGCATCGGCACGGTCGCCGACGAGGCCGAGCAGGGCAGCACCTCCGACGCCGGCGAGGTGCTGCGCGCCCGGATCATGGCGCAGGTCGAGCAGCAGCAGAGCCAGGCCGAGGAGCAGGCCGCCGCCGAAGCCGCCGCGAAGGCGGAGAAGGAGGCCGAGGAGCAGGCCGCCGCCGCGAAGAAGGAGGCCGAGGAGAAGGCCGCCGCGGCGAAGAAGAAGGCGGAGGAGGAGGCCGAGAAGAAGGCCGAGGCCGAGCGTCTCGCCGAACTGGCCAGGCAGTACGCGCTGCCCACCTCCTCGTACACCATCTCCTCGACCTTCGGTCAGGCCGGCGCCTACTGGTCCTCCGGCCAGCACACGGGCCTGGACTTCGCCGCCCCCACGGGCACGCTGATCAAGGCGGTCCACACCGGCACGATCACCTCCGCCGGCTGGGACGGCTCGTACGGCTACAAGACCGTGCTGACCCTCGACGACGGCACCGAGATCTGGTACGCCCACCAGTCCTCCATCAGCGTCAGCGTCGGCCAGCAGGTCAACACCGGCGATGTGATCGGCCGCGTCGGCTCCACCGGCAACTCCACCGGCGCCCACCTCCACCTGGAGGTGCACCCGGCCGGTTCCGCCTCGGGCATCGACCCGATGGCCTGGATGCAGTCGAAGGGCCTCACCGTCTGAGCCCCCGGCCCCGGCCGGCCTCCGCATCCTGCGCCCCGCACAGCCACAGCCCCGGCAGTCCTGACGACGCCCCCCGACGTCAGGACTGCCGGTCCGGCGTTTCCGGGGCGGTGTCAGGGGCGGTACGGGTGCGCGTACGGGTTCGGCCCGGGCGCCGGGCGACCGGGGTCCACGGCGCCGTACGGGCCGTACACGCGGTGCCCCCCGTACGCCTCGGGCACGCCGTACGGACCGTGCGCCGGCCGGGGCGGGGCGGGCGGTGCGACGGCTCGGGCCGCGTGCTCCAGGGCCGGGCGGGCCGTGTCGCGGCGGTGCCACATCTCGCGCAGCAGTTCGTGCTCCCGTACGACGAAGTCCGCACCCGCGCGGCCGCGGCGCCCCCGGTGGCGCAGGAACGCCAGCGACGTCGCGTACGCCCCGTACTGGGCCACAGCGCGGGCAGCGGTCCGGCCGCCGTGCCGGTGCGCGTACCGCCGGGCGATGCGCCGGGCCCGCATCGAGCCGAGCGCGTAGGGCTGGGCCGGGGTCAGCCAGCCGGCCCTGACGTACGCGGGCAGCTCCTCCCGTACGGTCCGCAGCTCGCGCTGCCGGGTCCACACCACCAGCCAGGTCAGCAGGCCGAACGACGGCACCATGAACGCCGCGTACACGGCGAAGAAGCCGTACTCCCCGAGGGTCGAGGAGGCGTTCCACAGGGCGTGCATGCCCATCGCGAGCAGCAGGCCGCCGAGCGGGAGCAGGAAGCGCACCGGGCGGCGCCGCCGGGTGGCGAGCGCGGCCATTCCGAAGCCGATGCCGGTGAGGACGGTGAAGAGCGGATGCGCGAACGGCGACATGACGACGCGGACGAAGAACGTCGCCGCGGTGACGGAGGAGACGCCGCTGCCGCCGGTGAGCTGGTCGGTACCGAAGGCGGTGCCGAGGTAGAGGACGTTCTCGGTGAAGGCGAAGCCGGTGGCGGTGACCCCGGCTATCACCACGCCGTCGAGGATCCCGGTGAAGTCGCGTCTGCGGAACAGGAAGACCAGCAGGACGGCGGCGGCCTTCGCGGACTCCTCCACGACCGGGGCTATGACGGTCACGCCGAGCGTGTCCGCGCGGGACGGGTCGGCCGTCTCCGTCGCTATCCACCGCGTGGCGAAGCTGTTGGCGACGATCGCCATGAGCGCGGCGGCGCAGGCACCCCAGGCGAAGGCGAAGACGAGGTTGCGCCAGGGGCCCGGCGCGACGCGCTCCAGCCAGCGGAAGGCGGCGACGAGCAGCGGCACCGGCAGCACGGCGAGGCCGAGCCCCACCAGGAAGCCCTGCGTGCCGGTCTGCTCGCGGACCAGGCCCAGGATGACCAGACCCGAGAGCGCGAGGAGGGCGGTCAACGCCCCGTAACGCACCCGGGACCGCTGCCACCAGTGCGCGTGCCGCGGGGCTGGCCGGGTCGGGTACGGACGGCTGATGGCCACGACATTGACCCTAACGAGGGAACGGTGCTGCCCGCAGGAGCACCGGCTGGGATCAGGTCCCGGCGGCGTCCCGGTCATCCCGGTCGGCCCGGTCGGCGGGCTGGTCGAGGTGCTGTACGCGGCGGAAGAGCAGGTCGTTCACCACATGGCCCTTGTCCAGTCCCTGCCCCTCGAAACGGGTCAGCGGCCGGAACTCCGGACGCGGCGCGAAACCGCCGTCCGCCACGGTGTTCTCGAAACCGGGGTGCGCGGTCAGCACCTCGAGCATCTGCTCGGCGTACGGTTCCCAGTCGGTGGCGCAGTGCAGGAGCGCGCCCGGTGCGAGGCGGGCCGCGGCGAGGTCGAGGAAGGCGGGCTGGATCAGCCGGCGCTTGTGGTGCCGCTTCTTCGGCCAGGGGTCGGGGAAGTAGACGCGCAGCCCGCCCAGCGCGTCGGGGGTGAGCATCTCGCGCAGCAGGATGATCGCGTCGCCGTTGCCGACGCGGACGTTGTCCAGGCCGTGCTGGTCGGCGAGGCCGAGCAGATGGCCCTGGCCGGGGGTGTGGACGTCCACGGCGAGGATGTTGGTGCCCGGATCGGCGGCGGCCATGCGCGCGGTCGCCTCGCCCATGCCGAAGCCGATCTCGAGGACGACCGGGCGGTCGTTGCCGAAGAAGGCGGCGAGGTCGAGGCGCTGCCTGCCGTCGACGTCGAAGCCCCACCGGGGCCACAACCGCTGCAACGCGTCCGCCTGACCGGCGGTGACCCGGCTCCGGCGCGGCTGGAAACTCCGGATCCGGCGCTCGAAGTGCGACCCGGCGGGATCGGCCTTCGGCCCGTCCGGGAAGCGGGGCTCGCCCTTCTCCCGGTTACGGCGGACCGACACACCGGGCGTGTGCCCGGGGTGCGGGGCGAGGGCTTCGGGGGTGTTCACGGAGTCAGACACAGTGCTGTCGATTTTACGGGGGCCGCGCGGAGGGCTCCGCGGTCGGCTCCGGGCCGGTCATGCGGCCGGTTCCGAGTGGCTCCGGGGGTCGGGTGTGTGGCCGGGGTCGGTCGCGCGGGTGGTTTCGTGACCGGTTGCGTGGGTGGGGGGACCGGCGGGGGTGGCTGGCTCGGTGGGGTGTGCCGTCCGGGGTGGCGAGGGTGGTCGGGGCCCGGCGGGTGGTCTCGCGGCTGCTGGGTGGGGGTGCCGTCGTCGCTCCGGGGGTCGGGTGTGTGGCCGGGGTCGGTCGCGCGGGTGGTTTCGTGACCGGTTGCGTGGGTGGGGGGACCGGCGGGGGACCGGCGGGGGTGGCTGGCTCAGCGGGGTGTGCCGTCCGGGGTGGCGAGGGCGGTCAGGGCCCGGCGGGCGACCTCCCGGCCGATGGGCAGGCACGCCGTCGCCGCGGGCGAGGGGGCGTTGAGGACGTGGACCGCGCGGGGTGTCTCCCGGATCAGGAAGTCGTCGGCCAGGGTGCCGTCGCGCAGGACCGCCTGGGCCCGTACGCCCGCCGGGGCCGGGACCAGGTCGGCCTCCCGGACCGCGGGCACGAGCCGGCGGACCGCCTCGGTGAAGGCACTCCGGGACAGGGAGCGGTGCAGCTCGCCGGTGCCGTGCCGCCAGTGGCGGCGGGCCAGCTGCCGGAAGCCCGGCCAGGCCAGCATGGCGGCCAGCTCGCGCGGGCGGACCGTGCGCCAGGCGTAGCCCTCGCGCGCCAGGGCCGGTACGGCGTTGGGCCCGACGTGGACGCCCCCGTCGACGCCGCGCGTGAGGTGGACGCCGAGGAACGGGAACGCCGGGTCGGGCACCGGATAGACGAGGCCGCGGACCAGTTCCGGGCGGACCAGCTCGTAGTACTCGCCGCGGAACGGCACGATGCGCATGCCGGGGTCGTCGCCGGTGAGGCGGGCGATCTCGTCGCAGTGCAGACCCGCGCAGTTCACCAGTACCCGGCCGCGCACGACGTCCCCGGCGGCGGTCAGGGCGGCCACGCCCAGGTCCGCACGGCGGTCGACGCGGGTGACCCGCGCGCCGTAGCGGATCTCCGCGCCGGACGCGGACGCCAGCCGGCGGGCCACCGCCGCGTAGTCGCAGACGCCGGTGGCGCCGACGCGCAGGGCGGCCAGGCCCTCGACCTCCGGCTCGTACGCGGCGATCTGCGCGGCGCCCAGTTCACGGACCGCCAGACCGTTCTCCCGGCCGCGCTGGGCCAGGGCGTGCAGGCGGGGCAGCTCCTCCCGGCCGGTGGCGACGATCAGCTTGCCCGTCACCGCGTGCGGGATGTCGTACTCCGCGCAGAACTTGACCATCTCGGCCGCGCCCCGCACCGCGTACCGCGCCTTCAGGGAACCGGGGCGGTAGTAGATGCCACTGTGGATGACGCCGCTGTTGCGGCCCGTCTGGTGCCGGGCGGGGCCGGGCTCCTTCTCCAGCACCGTGACCCGCGTGCCCGGCGCCGCGCGAGTGATCGCGTACGCCGTCGACAGGCCGACGATGCCGCCGCCGATCACCAGCACGTCGCAGTCGTACGCCCGCCGCGCCACCCGCACCACCTCCCGGTCCCGATAGTGCACTGCGCCACTGACAACGCTCGTAAACCCCGGAAGCGGCAGGGGTCTGCCGCGGGCTGCCGATACGGGGCGGTCGGGATGACGTCGGGGTGACGCCGGCGTGAGGCCGGGGTGGCGGCCGGGGTCAGGCGGGAGTCATCAGCAGCGGCCGGGCGCGCTCGCGCAGTTCGACCACGCGGGGTTCGTCGCCGTAGGGCTCCAGGCGGTGCAGGAGGTCCCTGACGTACTCCGTGGTGCGCGCGGACGAGATACGGCCGGCCACCTCCACCGCGCGCACGCCCTGCTCGCAGGCGGCGTCCAGGTTGCCCGACTCCAGTTCGGCGACCGCCGAGACGACGAGCCGCAGCCCGTGCGAGCGGACGAACTCCTCCGTCGGCCGCGACAGCGCCTGCTCGGTGAAGCGGCGGACCTGGCGGGGCGCCTTCAGGTCGCGGTAGCACTCGGCGGCGTCCGCGGCGAAGCGGTCGTAGGAGTAGAAGCCCAGCCAGACCGGGTCGCTGTCGCCCGGGCGGGAACGTTCCAGCCAGCCCTCGGCCGCCTTCAGGGCCGCGCCGGCCGCCGGAGCGTCACCCGCGCGGGCGTGCGCGCGTGCCTCCACCAGCCGGAAGAAGCTCATGGTGCGGGCCGTGGCCAGGCCGCGGTTGCGTTCCAGCGCGGCCTGGGCGAGGTCGACGCCCTCGTCGCCGAAGCCGCGATAGGTGGCCTGGAGGGACATGGAGGCCAGGACGTATCCCCCCAGGGGGACGTCGGCCGCCGCGCGGGCCAGGCGCAGGGCCTGGATGTAGTAGCGCTGGGCGGCCTCCTGCTGGCCGGTGTCGAAGGCCATCCAGCCGGCCAGCCGGG
Source organism: Streptomyces sp. NEAU-W12 (assembly GCF_026242095.1). NCBI lineage: Bacteria > Bacillati > Actinomycetota > Actinomycetes > Kitasatosporales > Streptomycetaceae > Streptomyces > Streptomyces sp. NEAU-W12. Next base: position 13,200 of record NZ_JAPJDM010000001.1, on the reverse strand, counting down.
TGAGTTCGGCCGACGCGCCGAACAGGGAACGGCCCACGTCGTCGGCGTACGAACCGAGCAGCAGAGGTGCGGCCTCCACCCGCAGGCACTCGGGGACCATCGACGAACGCCAGTCGCCGCCGCCGTACTTGGAGTCCCAGCGGCGCGCGTCCTCGGCGGCCTCACGCAGCTTGCGCACATCGCTGTGGCCGACTCTGGCCGGTGCGCCGGAGCCCTCCGCGGGGCTCACCTCGCGCGCGACCGAACTGTCGGCCGGGGTTATCAGCCAGCGTGAGGCGGGCGTTGCATATGCGCTCACTGCGAACGATCCGGCGAGCGACTGCCAGATGCCGCCGGACCCGGCGCGGCGGCCGGCCAGGTCCAGCCGGTACAGCTCGGTGGCGGACTTCACCGCCTGTGCGACGTCCCGGGGGAAGGCCAGGCCGACTTCGGGCGCGGGATCCGCGTCCGCCAGGCCGATCTCGTGGAGCGGCACCGGGCGGCCGAGCTTCTGGCCGATGGCGGCGGCGATCAGGTGCGGCGCCGCACCCTGCGGCACCATGCCCTTCGACACCCAGCGCGCCACCGACGTCTTGTCGTAGCGCAAGGTCAGCCCGCGTTGTGCGCCAAGGTCGTTGACGCGCCGCGCGAGGCCCGCGTTGGAGATACCCGCGAGGGCGAGAACGGTGCCGAGCTTTTCGTTCGGCCCGCGTAGCTCCCTGGACATGCGCCACCCCTCGACACAGACGGCTGCCGCTCTGGCATAACCGTGCGGCATTCGTAAACCCAGCGTAGTTCGCCGCATCCCAAGCGTTAAGGGGCATTCTTCCGGATGGCGGGATTGTGGTCCGTACTGAAGTGCGGGTCCGATACGCGCAGTTGCGGCATGCTCCCGGCGTGTGGCCGTGCGCCCGTGCGTGCGCTCTCCTTCGGCCGTCGCGGGAGCGATTCCATGGTCCGTGCGTGGGTCGGCCCGCTGTACTGGATCCAGCGGGCTGGGGGACACCGCCGCCTTCATCCCCGCGGGCGGCGGAACGGTCCGGGAGGCGCACTCCGTCTCCCGGGCCGCGCGACCGCCGGGCGGTGCGCAGAGCCTGTACGGAGCGTGTTCGAGGTTGTTCTCACTTCTCCGAATTGGCTGAAAATCGACCCCACTGTTCCGAAGGTATCAGCACATCTACCATGACAGTTGAGGGCGCGTTAGAGGTTCTTGGGGCGCGCTGGGGGGCGCATTCGCGTCGCAGCGGTGCAGGCGGGTGCATGGCCGAGGGCGGACGATCTCCTCGCCTCGGGCGGGTGTTCGGAACGGGGTGGGAGTATCCGCCGGGGCGCATCCGACGGGGCACATGCGGTACCGGCACCCCTCCTGAGCGCCTCCGTCATGGCAGCATGGGTGAACCGGTGCGTACGGTGCGCCGGTTGTCCACAGCCTGTGGAGGCGTCGATGCGGTGGTTGGTGGGATGGAGCAGCGCCGCCGCGGGTGCCCCGGCGTTCGACTCCGTCGGCGCCACCGGCTCCGTCGGCTCCGACGGCGAGACACTGCAACCGGTGGGCTCCCACCCGCTGTGGGGCGACCCCGATCCGCTGTGGGCGGTCGGCGACTGGCGCCCCGACGAGGTGCGGGTGGTGACCGGCGACGCCGACACCCGGATCGCCGTCCTCGGCACCTGTGGTGCCACCGACGAACAGCTGCGCGTCGCCCTGTTCGCCGCGCGCGGCGGCGCGCTGCGCCATCTGACCGCCTGGCCGGGCAGTTACACCGCCGTCGTGCAGGTGGGCCGCCGGGTCACGGTCTGCGGCGACCTCGCGGGCGCCCGGCCGGTGTTCCACACCCCCTGGGAGGGCGGCACCGCGTACGCGACCGCCGCGCTGCCGCTCGCCGACCTCGTCGAGGCCAACCTCGACTTCGGCCACCTCGCCGCGCTCCTGGCCGCCCCCGACGTGCCGGCCGCGCTCCACGACTCCACCCCGTACGACGGCGTGAAGCGGGTTCCGCCGGGGCATGCGCTGATCCTGCGCGCCGGGGCGCGCGAGATCGCCGGGTACGAGCCCGTCGCCTCACTCGCCGTCGCCGCGCCGCCCGCCGACCCGGACCGCGCGGTGGACGCCGTCCGGGACGCGCTGATCGAGGCCGTCCGCACCCGGCTCGCCGCGCCCCGGCACGTCCCCGGCGCCGACATCGATCCCGGCCCCGTGCCGGGCATGGGACCCGCCGAGCGGCGCGCGGCACGCGGGATGCCGGTGCCCGGGATCGGGGCCGACCTCTCCGGCGGGCCCGCCTCCGGGACGCTGGCGCTGCTCGCCGCCGGGCTGCCCGGCATGCCGGGGACCGTGCTGGGGCACGGCACGGGCGCGGGGGAGCGGCTGCTCGCCGTCACCTTCAACGATCTCGCGGGAGGCGCGGGAGGCGCGGGAGGCGCAGGCGGTGCGGGCGGCGGCACGCGAAGCGGTTCGGCCGGCGGGCCCCATGGCGGGCGGGAGGACGAGATGGCGCGCGCCGGGGCGCTGGCCGCCAACCCCCGGCTGCACCACGTGGTCGTCCCCGGCGGCGAGGACACCCTGCCGTACGCCGACCTCGACGGGCCGCTCACGGACGAACCGGCCCCCTCCCTGGTCACCGCCGCCCGGCACCGGGCACGGCTGGCCGCGGGCAGCGCCGACCACTTCACGGGGTACGGAGCCCGGCAGGTGCTCGACGCACATCCCGCGCGTCTCGCCGACCTCCTCCTGGACCGCAAGCGTCGTCATCTCGTGCGGCCCGTCGCCGCGCTGGCGAAGGCCGACGGGTCCGTGATGGTGCCCGCGCGCGTGTACGCCGCGGCCCGGCGCCTGGCCCGCACGCCGTACCGCACGGGGCTCGAGACCCTCGCGGACCAGCTGCTGCGCCACCAGCTGGACGACGGGGCCCCCTGGGGCGCGGCGGACGCCTCGCTGGCCTTGCTGACCTGGGGAAGACCCGGGCCGGCGGCGCGCTGGCTGACCGGCGAGGCGCTCGCTGAAGTATCGGTTCGCCTCCAGGCGTCCACCCGCCGGTCCGACGTGGGGCCGGGGCAGCGGCCCGGTGACTTCCGCGCGCGTGCGGCACTGACCCGGCACGCGGCCGATGTACGGGTACTGGAACAGGCCGCCGAGATCCGCTTCCAGCGGCTGCACACACCGTTCCTCGACAACCAGGTCGTCCGCGCGTGCCGGGCGCTGCCCGAGGCGCTGCGGGTGAAGCCGGGGGCACGGGCCTCCGTGCTGCGGACCGTCCTCGAAGGCGCGGGGGTACGGGACCTGCCCGCCGGATGGGGCGCGCCGACCCAGGCGAACACCGCCGCCGCGACGAGGATCGGGCTGCGGGTCGCCGCGGACACCCTGATGACGTTGTTCGACACGCCGCTGCTCGCGGAGGCGGGGCTGGTCGAGGCCCGCGTGGTGCGCAAGGCGCTGCGGGCCGCCGCCGAGGGGGAGCCGCTGCCGCTGGACGGGCTCGCGGATCTGGTCGCGCTGGAGCTGTGGCTGCGGCGGCTGCTGGCCCGCCGGGGGACCTGCTGGACGGGGACGCCCGGGCGGCAGCGGGCGGTGCCCGGGGGGATCGCTCCGGAGCGGGGGGCGTTGGCGCGCGGGGTTTGAGCGGGGGCGGGTGCCTGCGGTGTGGGTGCCTGCGGTGCTCGGGCGGGTTTGGTTCGGGAGCGGGTGGTGGGCCTGTGCCGGATGGCGGGGGTGCGCGTCCGTGCCGGCGGCGCCTCTGCGGCTCCGGTGAGGGTGCGCGTAGCACCCGCGGTGCGTCGTGGGTCGGCGCCGGGGCGGGGCGCCCGTCCTCGGTCCGGCGCGGCACCGGGTGACTGCGGAGGGACCGGCGTCGACGCGCCGGCCGCTGCGGGCGGGCACCCCGCCCCGTCACCTTCGCGCCGTGGGCGGCTGGTTCACGCGCGCCGGCCGGTGGGCACGCGCGCCGTGCGCGGTGGTGGGCCGCCGGGGCCGGCCGCGGTACGCGGCTGAGTCGTCCGGGGGACACCTACGTGCAGGTGAAGCGGGACCGGGCCCAGTCGGCCAGGGCCAGGTGGTCGAAGTGGGTGTGGGGTTCCACCACCAGGCGTACGGTCTTGCGGCCCGTCAGGTCCACGTGGACCGGGACCACCGGGTCGCCGCCCTTGATCCGGCCGGAGTTCCACAGGGGGACGCCGTCCGCGTGGACGGAGAAGGTGGCCTTGCCCAGCCTCATCGTCGGGTCGTCCACGCCGACCACCGCGTCGTGGGCGGTGCACGGGTGGTTCAGGTCGATGGTGACGGAGGAGCGGCCGTGGACCGTCACGCCGGGGGAGTAGCTCCGGCGGGCGATGGACAGGGCCGGCCTCCGCCAGACCCAGCTGCTCTCGCCGATGCGTGTTTCGGGGGCGTCGCCGTCACCGCTGATGTCGCGGGCGAGCTCGCTCCGCTGGTGGACCGTCGGGGTGGGCGGGGGCGGTGGGGGTGAGGTCGGCTTGGGCGTCGGGGGCGGTGTGGGAGTCGGCGTGGGGGTCGGAGGCGGCGTGGGGTCGGGGGGCGGGGGTGGCTCGGGAGGAGGAGCGGGGGGCGGGGTCGGCTTGGGTTCTGGGGCTGGTGTGGGCGGTGCGGGGGCCGGAGCGGGGGGTGGGGGCGCCGGTTCCGGGGTCGGCTTCCGGGGGGACGGGGGTTCCTCGCGGACCACGGGGGACGAGGCGGGCGGGGCGGCCTTCGGCTCCTCGGGGGGCTTCTCGTTGCCCGAGAGGGCGAAGACGACGACCGCCGCCGTCGCCACCGCGGTCACGCCGGCCGCCAGGCCCGCCTTCACCGGGGCGGCCAGGCCCTCCGGGGCCGCCACCGCCCCGCCCGGGCCACCGGTACCGGCTGCCGCTCCGGCTGCGGCCGTTCCTCCGGCGAGGAGACCGGCCACCTTGGCGTACCCGGCGGCGCCGAACCAGCCGATGACGGCGACGGGCACCAGGGCGGGGATACCGCCGGCGACTTCCTGGACCTGGACGGCCGCCAGCCGGCACCGCGCGCAGGCGTCCAGGTGCCCCCGCAGCCCCCGTTCGGCGCGGGTGCGCAGCCGGCCGCGCGCGTACGTGCCGAGCTGGTCGGCGTAGCGGGCGCACTCCTCGTCCTCGGTGAGGGCGGTGCTGACGTGCGCCTGGAGGTACGCCTGCTTCAGGCCCTCACGCGCGCGGCCGGCCAGGACGCGGGTGCCGTTGGCGTCCAGGCCGAAGAGCGTGGCGACCGCGCTCGGCGACTCGTCCTCGACCTCGGTGTGCCACAGCACCGCCTGCCAGCGCTCCGGCAGCGACCTGAACGCCTGCATGACCATGGACTGTTCGGCCTCGTGCATCGCCCGTACGTCGGCGCCCAGTTCCAGGGCGTCGGCGCCGGAGACGGCCGACAGGCCCGCGGCCCGGGCGGCGAAGGCCGCGAAGTCGTCGACCAGTTGCTCGCGCTTCGCCGACTGTGTCCAGGACGCCGCCACCCGTCGTACGGAGGTGAGCAGGTACGCGCGTACGGCGTGCTCGGGGCCGGAGCCGCCGCGCACCGCCTGGAGCACGCGGGCGAAGACCTCGGCGGTCAGGTCGTCCGCGGTGTGGGCGTCCCGGCAGCAGGTACGGGCGTACCGGCGCACCGCGTCCGCGTGACGCCGGTACAGCTCCCCGTACGCCGAGTCGTCCCCCGCGCGGAGCCGGGCGACGAGGTCGGCGTCGGACGGCGGCAGTTCGCGCGGGGGCAGCGGGACGCCCTCCTCGCGCCGGTCGCGCTGGGCGGGGACGACACCGTCCGGGTCGTCCCTGTCGTCGGGTGGCACGCTCGCGCGCCACCCCTGGCCCGGAACCCGCGGTGGGTTCTGTGCCAGGGGGTCGTCGTCCCCGTACGGCTCGTCCCGCCCGTCAACGCTCATCGCGGAAGCCCCCGCCACCTGCACCATCAGTCCTGACCACGGGTCAGGGTGCCATATTGGCTTTTGGTCAGGACAGCTCTGGGCGCCCCATCCACCCGTCCGAGGGTTTCTGTCGCACAGGAGTGTGGACAGTCACCCGTTCAGGAGGAGGGTGGGGCCCGTCCGGTGCGGACGGGCCCCGTGGGCCGCGCTCACCCTCACGCCGGGCGCGAGCGCAGGCCCTCCAGCAGGATGTCCAGCAGCCGGGCCGAGGCCGCCGCCTGCTGGGCCGGGTCCGGGAGCGAGGGCGCGGCCGTGGCGATCACCAGGAGCACGTCCGACACCGACACGTCCGGCCGCAGCGCACCCGCCTCACGGGCCCGCTCCACGAGCCGGCCGACGACCTCGAGAAGCTGCGCCGCACCGGTGTCGTCCTCCCCGGCGGAGGCCGGTCCCTCCTCGGGCACCAGCCGCAGCTCGGCACCGGCCGGCTGCGACCGCTGCTGCGGCACGCGCGCGTGGTCGTGCTCGTCCGCCACGCCCACCCGCAGCACCTGCGGCGGCAGCAGCCGCCCGGCGCCCGAGGCGACCGACGTGCGCAGGAAGCGGGAGAGCGCCGACCACGGCTCGTCCTCCTGACCGAGCGCCGTCCGCGCCTGGTCGGTCAGCCGGGAGGTCTCCTCCTCGGCTATCCGCCGCACCAGGACGTCCTTGCTCGGGAAGCGCCGGTACACCGTGCCCACACCGACCCGGGCCCGGCGCGCCACGTCCTCCATCGGCGCGCCGTAGCCCAGCTCGCCGAATACCTCGCGTGCCGCGCGCAGCACGTGCTCCAGATTGCGCTGCGCGTCCACGCGCAGCGGTGTCGTGCGCGGCCCTCCCACCCGTCCGTGCCCCGGCGACGCGCTCAACGCGGTGCCGGGCGCCACGGTGGACGCGGACGACCAATGAGAATCCTGAACATGCATACGTATTCCCCCGGTGATGACGTCTCCCCCCGGAGACTCCCCGCCACAGATGGCCGGGGCTCGAGGAACGTGCCCGGTGGCCGGTTCCGCCCGTCGCGGACCCGAATGAGCGCATCCCCCTACACCCCGTCGACGTACGAACATAGTTGAGAGGGAGTCAATTCAGAAGGGGCAGGTTCCGCACGGAGCGCCCCCCGATCGGAGTACGAGGCACATTGGTCCCGTATATACCCCGGGGGAAGCGTCGGAAAAGTGCAGCTGACCTGCGCACACGCCGTCCGTGAGGGCGATCCGGCCCGTTCGGCGCGCTCACGGCCTCCAGTCACACAATTCGTCGGGGCTGTGGACAAACGCAAGCGGCGGGTGCGTCATGGGATGGTGAAGGAACGTGCGCGCATTCTCGTTGTCGGCGGCGGTTACGTCGGGATGTACACGGCCCTGCGCCTGCAGCGGAAGCTGAAACGGGAGATCGCCCGGGGCGCGGCCGAGATCACCGTCGTCACCCCCGATCCGTACATGACGTACCAGCCGTTCCTCCCCGAGGCGGCCGCCGGTGCCATTTCCCCCCGCCACGTCGTCGTACCGCTGCGTCGTGTCCTGGACCGGTGCCGCATCCTCATCGGCGAGGCCTCCGCCATCGACCACGCCGCACGTGTCGCCACCGTCACCACCCTCGCCGACGGCGAGGCGGGCAGCAGCGGCGGGAAGGGCGGCGGCCGCGCGGTGGTCTACGACGAACTCGTCCTCGCGCCCGGCTCCGTCTCGCGCACCCTGCCGGTCCCCGGTCTCGCCGACCACGCCATCGGCTTCAAGACCGTCGAGGAGGCCATCGGGCTGCGCAACCACGTCCTCGAACAGATGGACATCGCCTCCTCCACCCGCGACCCCGCGATCCGCGACGCCGCCCTCACCTTCGTCTTCGTCGGGGGCGGCTACGCGGGGGTCGAGGCGCTCGGCGAGCTGGAGGACATGGCCCGCTACACCACGCGGTACTACCACAACCTCCGCCCCGAGGACATGAAGTGGCTCCTCGTCGAGGCCTCGGAGCGCATCCTGCCCGAGGTCGGCGAGGAGATGGGCCGCTACACGGTCAGCGAACTGCGCCGCCGCAACATCGACGTACGCCTGGAAACCCGCCTGGAGTCCTGCGCCGACCGCGTCGCCCTGCTCAGTGACGGCGCCCGCTTCCCCACCCGCACCGTCGTGTGGACCGCCGGCGTCAAACCGCATCCGGTCCTCGCCGCCACCGACCTGGCGCGCGACGAGCGCGGACGGCTGCGGTGCACCGCCGAACTCGCCGTCGAGGGCGCCCCGCACGCGTGGGCCGCGGGCGACGCCGCCGCCGTCCCCGACGCCACCGCCGGGGAACCCGGCCGGGAATGCGCACCCAACGCCCAGCACGCGCTGCGCCAGGCGAAGGTCCTCGCCGACAACATCGCGCACTCCCTGCGCGGCGAACCCCTCCAGACGTACGCCCACTCGTACGCCGGGTCGGTCGCCTCCCTGGGGCTGCACAAGGGCGTCGCCCACGTCTACGGGCGCAAGATCAAGGGCTACCCCGCCTGGTTCATGCACCGCACCTACCACCTGAGCCGCGTCCCCACCTTCAACCGCAAGGCGCGCGTGGCCGCCGAATGGACCCTCGCCGGGCTCTTCAAACGGGAGATCGTCTCCCTGGGTTCACTCGAACACCCGCGGGCCGAGTTCGAACTCGCGGCCGGTGGAAAGCCTTCTCAGGACCCCCCGGACAACCCGAAGGGGTCGTCCTGAGCGCACCCAGGAACTCCACGGACCGGCCCGACGTCTGACGGATGTCGGCCCGGTCGGCAGCCTGCCAGACTGGTCCACCACCGAGGGCGGGCCGCTGCCCGTTCCCGGTGCGGCCCAGGGGCCCCGGCCGGTCCCGTTTCCCGGCCGCCGACAACTACACGAGGCAAGGATTCGTGAACTTCACCCGCTGGAGCGCCCGGCTCCCCGGAACGCAGCGCCGCGCCGCAGCGCGCAGCGAGCACGCGGTCTCTCCGGACCGGCGGGGAGAGGGCTCCGTGCCCACGGCCCGCGCCGAACAGCTCATCGAGGATCCACGGCCCGTGCCCGCCGTCGACGACCTCAGGGTGCGCGAGGTCCTCGACCACGTCCCCTCCCTCGTCGCCCTGGTGCACGGCCCGGACCACCGCATCGCCTACGTCAACGACGCCTACACGGTCCGCTTCGGCGCCCGCCCGGTCGACACCCCCGCGCGGGGAGCGCTCCCGGAGCTCGACGAACTCGGCCTGCTGCCCCTCCTCGACCAGGTCCTGCGCAGCGGAAAGTCCCGCACGGTCAAGTCCCGCAAGGCGCCCGACGGCCGCTCCTACACCTTCACCTGCACCCCGGTCACCCAGGGCGACGGCAGCGGTGTGCTGGTCTTCGCCACCGACGTCACCGACCACGCCGAGGCCGCCGAACGCCTGCGCGCGAGCGAGCGCCGCCAGCGCGAGACCGCCGTCACCCTCCAGCGCTCCCTGCTCCCGCAGGAGCTCGAGGAACCCGACGACCTACGGGTCGCCGCCACCTACCACCCCGGCGGCACCGAGGCCGCCGTCGGCGGCGACTGGTACGACGTGATCACCCTCGGCGGCGGGCGCACCGCCCTGGTCATCGGCGACGTCATGGGCCGGGGTGTGCGCGCGGCGGCCGTCATGGGCCAGCTCCGTACGGCGGTGCGCGCCTACGCCCGCCTCGACCTCCCCCCGCACGAGATCCTCCAGCTGCTCGACGGCCTCGCCACGGAGATCGACGCCAACCAGATCGCCACCTGCGCGTACGCCATCCACGACCCCAACGAGGGCACCCTCGTCTACGCCTCCGCCGGCCACCTGCCCATTCTGGTCCGCGACGAGCACGGCACCGTCCAGCGCGCCGACGAACCCACCGGCCCCCCGCTCGGCACCGGCGGCTGGATGCACTCCTCCGGCTCGGTCCCCCTGGCCCCCGGTTCCACCGCCGTCCTCTACACGGACGGCCTGGTGGAGCGCCGCAACGAGGACCTCGACGAGGGCATCGCCGCCCTGGAGCGCGCCCTGGCCGGCGCGACCGGCACTCCCCAGGTGATCTGCGACCGCCTGGTCCGTTCGGCGGGCGTGACCCCGGAGCACGACGACGACGTCGCCGTACTGGTGCTCCAGCACCCCGCCCGCGAGGGCCCGGAGAGCGAGCTGTTCCACAACGCCGCCCTGGACCTGCTGGGCGGCGTCGAAGCGGCCCCACGCGCGCGTGCCTTCGCCTCCGGCGTGCTCACCAGCTGGCGCTTCCCCACCGACCTGCACGACCTGGGTGTCCTGGCCACCAGCGAACTGGTCGCCAACTCCCTCCAGCACGGCATCCCGCCCATGCGGCTGCGGCTGCGCCGCACCGACCGCCGGCTGATCGTCGAGGTCACCGACGGCGACGACCACCTGCCGAGGCGCCGCCGCGCGGAACCCGCCGACGAGTACGGCCGGGGTATCGCGATCGTCGCGACGATCGCCTCCAACTGGGGAAGCCGGCGCACCCCGGGTGGAGGCAAGTCCGTCTGGTGCGAGTTCGCCCTGCCGGAACCGGTCGCCCGGTAGCGAGCGGGGCGCTGTGCGGGGTCGTTGTCCTCAGGCGTGCGCCGGGGACTGGCCCGCCGGTGCGGTACCGCCCTGGGTGACGACCAGGCTCCGTGCCGTCGACGGCCGGTCCTGCACCTCCGTGAGCTGCCGGCCCAGCCGCAGCGCGAGCACCGTGATCCCCAGTGAGAACAGCACGAAGACCACGATGTACGGCCCGTGCAGCGAGGCCCCCATTGGCCCGCCCACCGCCGGACCGAGGGCCAGCGCGAGCTGTTTCACCAGGGCGAACGCCGAGTTGTACTGACCCGCCAGCCCTTCCGGCGCGAGATCCGCGACCAGCGGCGCGAGCGTCGGCGACAGCATCGACTCACCGAGCCCGAACAGGGCGTACGTCGAGACGAAGGCGGCGGTCGCCATCGCCTGGCTGCCGTTCCCGAGGCCCGCGTACCCGGCCACGGCCCATGCCACGGCCCAGAGCAGTCCCACCGACGCGATCACGCGCGTGCGGCTGCGGCGCTCCACGAACCGCAGCACCACGAACTGCGCGACCACGATGACCAGCGTGTTCGCCGCCAGTGCCGTACCCAGCGTCGACGTCGAGATACCGGCCGCCTCGACCCCGTACGCGCTCAGCCCCGACTCGAACTGTCCGTAGCAGGCGAAGAACAGCACGAAGCCCAGCACGCACAGCTGCACCATGGCCCGGTTGCCCGCCAGCTGCTTCCAACTGCCCTTGGCCGACGGAGCGGGCGCGCCCGCGACACGCGGTGAACGCGGCATCCGCACCGTCGCCATCACCACGACCAGCAGCAGGAACATCGCCGCCTCGATCGAGAACAGCACGGTGAAGGAGGAGGCCTTGCTCGTGTCGACGAGGTGTCCGCCGATGAGACCGCCGACCCCGAGTCCGAGGTTCTGCAGGAAGAACTGCATGGCGAACGCACGTGACCGGGTCCGGGCCGTGGAGCAGTCCACGATCATCGTCGCCAGTGCCGGCTGCATCACGGCCTGCCCGGCCCCGAGTGCCGCCGCCGACACCAGCACGCTCGCCGCGCCGCTCGACAGGCCCAGGCTCAGCGCCCCGACGGCGGCCGTGACCAGGGCGACGAGCAGCATCGGCAGCGGACCCCGCCGGACGATGACCCGCCCGGCGAACGGCAGCACGATCAGCGCCGCCACAGCGAACACGGCGAGCACCAGCCCCGCCGTCGTGGCACCGAGTCCCCGCACCTGCGCCACATAGACGTACAGGTAGGGGACGGTGAAGCCGAGCCCGAACGCACTGAGTGCGTTGCCCACGTGGATCCGGCGCATCGCAGCGCCCATCGCCCTGGTCACGTTCACCTCTCTCAGGAGTTAGGAGTGAAGGCTTAGAATCTAAAGTTCAAAGGTGAAGATTACACGTCGAACGGCTTTAACACGAAGGGCTTCGAGATGAAGGGGGCGTGCCATACTGCGGCCATGGGCGAGACCTCCGGCCTCAACGAGCCGACCCTCGAAGAGCAGATCGCCGCGTACCAGCGCGAGTTCCAGGACCTCGACCCCCAGGTCGAGAAGATCGTCAGTGCGCTGTCCCGGCTGAACCGCCGCATGAACGTCGCCTACGGCCGCCAGACCGCCGAGCTCGGCATCACCAATGCCGACTGGGAGGTCCTCAAGGTCCTCGTCCTGGCCGGCGCCCCGTACCGCATGGGTCCCAGCGACCTCGCCAAGCGCCTCGGGCTCACGCCGGCCGCCATGACCCACCGGATCGACCGCATGGTCGCGGAGGGGCTCGTCAACCGGGAACGGGACGAGACGAACCGCGTGCGGGTCATCGTCGAGGCGACACCCGCCGGCCGCGAGAAGTGGCTCGAGGTGATGCGCATGGCGACGGTGTTCGAGGAGGACCTGCTCCAGGACCTCTCCTCGGAGGAGCGGATCGCCCTGGGCGAGGTGCTCACCCGCCTCCTGCGCAGGGTGGAGGACGCCCAGCCCGACGCCGGCGGACGCCTCACCGACCTGGACTGACGTCCTCGATCCGCAGACCACGGACGGTCGAAAAGATCTTGACAGGGATCACTTGACTTCCCCCTCCCCGATCCGTAGGGTTCTTCGAGTTGCCATCGGGACGTAACGGTTCTTCGGCAGCACTTCCGCCGCGAGAGCGGCACTCAAAACCCCAGCACGACCTCCCCAGCGGACAGCTTTCGGCATGTCCGAATTCAATTCGCACGGGATGCCGCTGCTCGATTCGGATCCGAACGGCTCCGATTTGAGAAGCGGCGAGAGGGTCCGCTAAGGTTTGAGGCGTCGGAACGGCCCAACAGCCGGAAAGACAAACCCCGCTGACCGGGGGTCAGATCGAAGGAAAAAGATCTGATAGAGTCGGAGCCGCCGGAAAGGGAAACGCGAAAGCGGAAACCCGGAAGGCGAAACCCCGAGGACATCGGATCGGAAAGATCTGATAGAGTCGGAAACGCAAGACCGAAGGGAAGCGCCCGGAGGAAAGCCCGAGAGGGTGAGTACAAAGGAAGCGTCCGTTCCTTGAGAACTCAACAGCGTGCCAAAAATCAACGCCAGATATGTTGATACCCCGTCTCCGGCCGTTCGGCCGGGACGAGGTTCCTTTGAAACAAACACAGCGAGGACGCTGTGAACGGCCGGGCTCATTCCGCCCGACCGTTCCGCTCTCGTGCGTGTCGTTCCCGATCACGGGAAAACATTCACGGAGAGTTTGATCCTGGCTCAGGACGAACGCTGGCGGCGTGCTTAACACATGCAAGTCGAACGATGAACCACTTCGGTGGGGATTAGTGGCGAACGGGTGAG